>CAZXTX010000020.1:0-1194 GCA_964643695.1 uncultured Mariniphaga sp.
TTGACAAAAGCTGGCATAATTCGGCGCAGTGGTGGCAGTATTACATGGCTTTGCAGGGATATATTGCATTTACCATGGATAACCGCGGCACCAACAACCGCGGACGTGAATTTGAAAATGTGATTCACCGGCAGATGGGAGTTCTGGAAACTGAAGACCAGATGATGGGAATAGAGTATCTGAAATCGCTGCCGTATGTTGATGCGGAGAGGATTGGCGTTCACGGATGGAGCTACGGCGGATTTATGACACTGAACCTGATGCTTCGTCATCCCGGGGTTTTCAAGGCGGGAGTTGCCGGTGGTCCGGTGGTTGACTGGAGCATGTACGAAGTGATGTATGGCGAGCGGTATATGGATACGCCGCAGGAAAATCCGGGCGGGTACATCGAAACAAGTATGCTGAATCATGTTTCGTCACTGCAGGGGAAACTGATGCTGATACATGGCGCACAGGACGATGTGGTGGTTATGCAGCACAGCATGAAGTTTCTCAGACAGTGCGTTATCAATGAAAAACAGGTTGACTTTTTTGTATATCCCGTTCATCCGCATAATGTGCGCGGAAAGGACAGGGTGCATCTGATGGAAAAAGTGAGCCGGTACTTTTTTGATAATTTGTAAAAGGTTGTGTGATAATAGTTTGCTTAACTAAATTATAGGCAATGATTTATTTATTAAGGAGTATCCGATATTTCGTTTTATTGTTTTTGCTTGTTTCGGCAAATAAAGTTTTGCATGCCGGACTTTTTGTTCAGACAGCTGAATCTGATTCATCTTATATTGAATTCAGGAGGGGAGATATACTTGTAAAAGCCAACAACAGCTGGCTTCCGGGCAGCTGTTATGTTCCCGGCGGCACGGGGTTCGGGCATGCGGTAATTATACTGAAAGGCAGTGCGGGTTACGATCCCGAAAAGGTTCTGGCCGAAGCTGAAATAATGGAATCTCACGCAAGGGATGTGCCCCCGGAGTTTCAGATACGAAAAATTAAAGGATATTCGGAAAGCAGCGACAACAGATTTTCAAACATAAATTTCGGTAACCTGAACGAGGGAATAAGGTACAGACTCAGGCCTGACATTACTGAAAGCCAGATTGAAAAAGTGATTGAATATATTGTTGCCGCAGATTCGGGCGAATCAAGCTGGAGAGCTTTGAAAAAATCCGCAGGCAGACGTAATAATGATTATTA
>CAZXTX010000020.1:1294-16006 GCA_964643695.1 uncultured Mariniphaga sp.
ATTAATATTTATAGTTTTTTAATTCTTCCACAAGTGTAATGTAATTTCCGATTAATACTTTGTTGCCGTCCGAAAATTTTATGTGATAATCCAGCAGTTCATTATTTTCCGTTTCAGCCAGCAGTAAATCACCCACTTTTATATACTTCCCGTTAATAATGTTTTTTTCGAATAATTTAAAGTCTGAATTTCGGTTAAATGACGAAACATAATTTTCGGAAGTCGGATTTATCTTTTCATAATTGAAATTTCCTTTAAAGTAGTGACCGGAAAATTTTTGAAAAAAATCAACCTGCCTGAAATAAAAACCCTGATAACTGTATCCGACAGTACTTTGTAACTCAGCCTCAATCAGCTTTATGCCATTGTAAAGGAAATTAAAGCTGCCGCTAATTGTTCCGTTATCACCATCTTTTGTTCTTTTAAATTTTCCTTCCATGCAATATCCGGAGCCGCATGATTTTATATGGATGTTTTCCGGCATTCCGTCAGCAAGGTTGGAACTGTAATCAATATCCCAGATTTCTTTTTCGTTTAAAAATATTTTAGCCGATGCGGCAAGCGAGAATTTTTGCCTGACTGCTATTGTGGTATCGGCATAATTGTATAAAATAAATTTTATTCCATTTTCTATTACATTGTCGAGATGAATAATGATGTTTTCATTTTCATCAGTTTTATAAAAATGGTTTTCATCAGCATTCCATCTGTACTCGCCGCATTTATCGTTAAAATCAAAATTGTTGTATGCTATTTTATTGACATCCGATTTTTTGAAAGGCAGTGGTGATTCTGTAGCTGATAATAAAAAATCCAAAATTTTATATTCGGGTGTATCTGAAGATTTTTCCAGAAAGTTGATTATGTCGCTGTTCAGAACCTTTAACGAACGTT
Source organism: uncultured Mariniphaga sp. (assembly GCA_964643695.1). Classification (GTDB taxonomy): domain Bacteria; phylum Bacteroidota; class Bacteroidia; order Bacteroidales; family Prolixibacteraceae; genus Mariniphaga. The sequence goes on from CAZXTX010000020.1 coordinate 2,189, forward strand.
CAGCTTCATTTCTGTTCATCACACCTGTTGAACATGAACTGAAAATTGTTGATGCGACAAAAAAGGCAAACAAAATGCTTGTTGGTTTCAAGGTTGTTTTTTGGTTTAAAAATAATAATTTTTTAATTCATACTGTTTATGTGAAAAATTATTTCAGCATTGTGGCAATGAAAATTCCGAGATAAGTTCCAAATGCATATCCAAGAATACCGATTGTAAGGCCGGAAATAATAACATTTTTGTTTTTTAATGCACCCGCCACTGCCGGTACAAAAGGAGGTGAGTATGTGAGAGCGGTAATTGTAATGATTGTTGTGTCGGTATCAACTTTGAAAATACGCGCCAGACCCACATGAATGAATATTGAACCGAAAACCACCCAGAAAACATATAAAAACAGTTCGAGAAATTCCATCTGGAACATATTCCGCAGGTTTGCCATTGAAGACAGGGCAAGACAGAATATAATAATGAAGTACATTCCGAGCGGAAAGCTGATTTTCAGGTGGTTTACACGATCAATAAGTGAGGCTGCAAGTCCCAGTGTTGTTATTACCAAAATAATGGTTACGGTTTGGGCTGATTGCGGAACAATGAATGATAATCCGCCGGCAATTGCAAAAATTATAATCCCGACCAAAAGTGACTTTCCGATTTCCGGTAAATTTTTCCATTTAAATAATCCGTCCATATTATCCATGTCGCTGCTGTCGTCCTCTTCCATAACCTGCATTACGTTTTCAGCTTTTCTGATTACACCATATTTTGGAAGGAAGGTATTGAACAGCCGCTGGGCTACAGTCATAAGGAAAAGTAATGCCACCGAGCCGACTATCAAATCGTATGTATGAGTAAGTATAAAGGTATTCGGACTTACATTCAGTGCTGTTCCTATGGCGGCAAGGTTTGGTGTGCCGCCGGTATAAACACCTATCAGCATACCTGTAACCTTGTCAGATTCGGTAATATTATGTGCAAACAGGTAATATCCGATAAAAATTGCAATCAGAAGTGATACAACGGCAAGTACTAATGAAAGAAGTGCCGAATGAGCATTTTTAATCCATTTTTTAATATTTAGCGAAAACAACAGTAACGGGATGGCAATCAGTATGGTGTAGTTCATTATTGTCTCCTGTGTTTGTGCAATCATATTGAATGTTGCATCAGAATCACTGAATCCGGGAGTGTTCAGGTATTGTGCCAGTTCTGCTTTTGGAACAAAGCTGCGGGTTCCGCCCAGAAGGTTTATCATTGCTTCACCCGGAACAGGCAAAATTCCTATATTTCCCAGCACTAATCCAACCACATAAGCTAATACAACTGCACCAATACGGTTTAATGTTGTTGATATTTTACACAAATAAATTAAAAGTACGGGCGTGAGAAGGTAAAAGATAATCAGCGATACTGTTATTAACATTTAGTTTTAAATTGTATGGTTTACAAGTTGGCAAAAATATGTTTTTTGTTCTTTTATTCAAATATTGTGTAAGGATTATTAAAGTATTTTCAAAAGTTAATTATCTAATGTTCTCTCTTTTTTTGTTTTCATAAAACTTGCCGGGTGATATTCCGTAAGTTTCTTTAAAAACTCTGTAAAATACACTTTTGCTCGAAAAACCCGACATTTCCGCTATTTCGGATATAGCAGGATGATTGTATTCAGTATTTTCCATAATCTCTTTTGCATAAGCAATACGGTAATTGTTTATCCAGTTGCAAAAATTCACATTCAGTTCTTCATTTAAAATATATGAAATATATGTTCGGTTGGAGCCTGCCAGATGGGCAATATCGGTAATTTTTAGATCCGGATTTTTATATAATTCATTGTCGGTAAGTAATTTTATCAGATATTCCCTGGTCACTTTTGCACCTGCAGCTTTTTGCCCGGTATCTTCCCCTTTTATCTTTGAAACATCTTTGTCTCTGTTGAAATCAACAATCGTAAAGTCCTGATGATAACCTACGTGACCAATGAAGAACAAAAATAATGAATGAGTTAAAGATGGAATTACCATTAAAACGCCCTGATCAATGAAAAACTCTTTGCCTATCAGGTTTGAAACAAAAGAAATAACAGACGCAAACAGGAAAGCTGTCAGCAGCCATTTTACGGCACTAAGATCCCTGCCGCCGGTGTTGGAATAAAATTTTTTAACTTCATTGTTGTAATTGATTATAAGTTTGTAACCAAAATAGAAAGCAAGAATTAACTGAACGGCAAAAATTATTTTAAAAAGGGTCATTCGCAGAATTTGCAATTGTACTGTTTGAGGAAATGAACCTGTTGCTGTTTTTTTATGATACATTACTTCATGAATGAATATATTTAATTCTTCGGGAGACATTAAAAAATAGACTATAAATGAAAAAGCGGATAACCCGATTGAAGGCAGTAAAATCCAGCACCATTTCCATTCTATTTTTTCATCTGTGGTGAGTAAGCGGATGTAGTAGTAATAAAGCGGATAACCGGCTAATGAAGTAAATACCCAGATATTGTCCATAAATGCAAACAAACTATACTCTTTGTTGAAAAATGCGGCATGGGTAAAGTAGTTGAGAACCGACAAAGACAGAAAAAGTGCCAGATAGCGTTTTGTGATATTTTGCTTTCGGCTGCTTAACAATATAAATACCCACATCATACTGACAAACATGGGCATAACTGAAAATATTGTATAAAATAAATTTGACTTTGTCAACTGCTTAAAAAATAAATTGTTACATCAGATTCTCAAATATATAAAAAATTTACTTTTCAGGAATTTATTTTTACTTTTCAGGAAAGAACAATTGTTTATTATTTCCAATTTTCAAAAAATCAAATCTGTTTTTAAACTGATAAAATATTTAATGACTTGAAAAAATTTACCTTTAAAACATATTTCATCTGTGAAAAGATATTATTGTTTTAGTTATATAGATATATCCTATTTATCGAATTTTTCCAGGAACAGACAATCTTTTCAAACTTGGAAATCTACATTTAGAGGCAAGACATATGAAAACTATGATAAAACTTATTTTAATCCGAATCCGAATGGAAGAATTAATTTGGAGATGGAATTTTATGCGGAGTAGTCAGTTAAGAAATATTGTAATTTAAAAAGGTTTTTATTGTAGATAGCCAAAAAATAAGGCGCGGAAATCCGCGCCTTATTTGATTTGCAAATATTTTATTTTAAAATTTGAATCCCAGAGAAAACATTACATTGTTTTTAACTGAACCGAATTCAACCATTTCCGGCATTTTATAAAAATCTGTCGGTGGTTCAGAATACATCAGGTCAAAGCTCTTTTGTCTTGAATGACGGTAAGCTATATCAAAAAAGAATCCCCCTGTTCTGTATCCGAATCCGGCTGTGAAAACATTAAGTGTTGCATCAGAATTTGGCTGCTTAACACCAAAAGCCTGACTCTTATATGGCGAGCCGTAATTTTCGAATCCGGCACGCAGGCTTATATTGTCGGTTGCCATCACCTCTCCGCCAATGCGCAGATTGCCGACACCTTTGTAAACTTCTGATATATCATTGTTCTCATCTATAAAGTTGTAACCATCGCCACCGCGGCGCAATGCGGCTGTTTCATAGTTTGCATACTCGTAATCAACGCTTATAAGTCCTTTTTTCTCAAAAACATAAGCAGCACTAACAGTTGCACGCAGCGGAGTTTCCAAATCATAATCGTAATCCGATTGTGGCGAAACAGCCCTGAAGTTGCCTGTTACGTCATCTTCACCTGCAACAACCGATGTGGCTGATGTTTTAAAAACATCATGCAGGTTATAGAAAGTTGGTGTATGAATTGATGCACCAAGGCGCAGTTCGTTTACAGGCTTGTAAATAATTCCGATTTTTCCGTTATAACCTGTTCCTGATGTACGAAGACTGGTGTTAAACTGCATTTCGTCGAAAAAGTCACTTCTGTTTTGTTTGTCCCACTCCAGCAGTTCGGTTGATTCTTTATAAATCATATCTACAATTCCGACTGATGCCCCTACATATAGTTTGTGGTTAAAATTTAAACCTGCAGCTATTGAGTATTCATTTATGTAACCCTGTCTTGAAATGGATTTCCTCTGGCTTTGTCCGTAATTGGCACCTCCTGCGTCAAGATCGTGCCAGTATTCTCCGGTTTCTTCATCATCCCAGAAAAGATAGGCATCCCATGCAACCTTCTCATAATAGTCACTCCAAATTCCCATTGTGGCATTATCTGCAAAATAATCAAGAAATGATCTGTCCATATTGTCGGCACCTGCAAGTGAAGTGCTGTTAAAATCCTTCAGCCTGTTAAAACCGATTCCGATATTTACACTGATAAGGCCGGTTTCACTGTTATTTCGTGACGGCAATGCAGTTACATAACTTAAATTATTGAATAAAAAATTGTATTTGCCATCGGACATTACACTGTTTCGGTATGTTGCCTCAACGTTGGTTTTGCCGAATGTCGGAGTAAATACAAATTCGGATGAGCGGTATAGTCCGATACCTGCCGGGTTAATACTTACTGAGGTAAAGTCGCCGCCAAGAGCTCCGAATGCATTTCCCATACCTGCCGATCGGGCTGTTCCCTGTATCTGAAATTCTGAATATCTGAGTGCGTCTGCCAAATCCTGGGCATTTGTAAAAAATGGTAATACAAAGGCCAGTGTTAATAATGTTACTAATCGTTTCATAGCTTAAATGCTTTTAATTATTAAATATGTTTCGGGCATCTCCGGTTATCTTCTTCTGCCTGATGATGAGGAGGATGACGGAGATGAGGAACGTGAACTTCCTGAGCTTGCAGGTGCACTGTAGCTTGGTGATGATGAACCGCCGCTGCTGCGGATAGTTCCGCTGCTTCCGCTACTTCTGCTGCTGCCGGATGGAGCACTGTAAGAACTTCCGCCTGATCTGGTTGTGGTGGTGGAAGATGCCCTTCCGGTTGTTGTGCTGCTGCTGCCGGAGCTTCTGTTATATGTGGAGTTCGCACGGTAAGTGCGGTTATATGTTGTTGTTGACTGCTGCGAAGCGGAAGTTCCGGTACTTTTGGTCTGCGGTACTGTAGTCGGAGCAATTGAACTGCTCTTTGTTGCAGGCCGGGTATAAGTTCTGGTTGTTGTACCCTCATTGGTTCTGCCCTGAATATTTTCAGTACTTCTGACTGCCTGCCCGGCATCGGTGGCGGTTGTTCTGCGTCTTTCGGAAACTACATTGGTGTTGGTTGCGGCACGGGTGGCAGATTCACCTGTTACGCCTGTTGCAGAGCTTCCCCTGCGGTTTGTGCCGCCGGCCTGAATAGCCGGATTTTCCCTGACACTTCCGGTTGTTCCGGCAGATGAACGGACTGTTGAGGCAGGAGCTCTTCGCCCGCTGTCGGTTCCCGATAAAACACTTGTTCCGGTGGATCTTCTCTGTCCGTAACGATAATTTTCACTGTCGTAGTTCCATGAGTTACCATACCAGTAATTACCCGGATAGCCCCAGCCGTAACCGTATCCGTAATAGGAATACGGATAACCCCAGCCATATGAGTAATACGGACTGTACCATGAGCTGTAATACGGGCTGTACCATGAACTGTAAAAAGGAGAGTACCAGCTCCATCTGAAGGATGGATAATACCATGATGAGTAGTAGAACGGATCGTAATAAAACGGATCATAGTACCAGCTGCTCCAGTAAAAAGAATCGTAAAAATAAGGGCGGTGGAATCTGTGGATTCTGTATGCATAGTCAACTGCATCACCGTCATAATAGTTGTTTATTACATATTTTACATCGTCATCATTGTAATAAACAGTGGTGTCAGTGCTGTACAAATCATAACTGTCCATACTGTAATGCAGTGCATCGGCATCCTGCTCAGAAGCATCAAAAATATAGTTATTCATTGTCTGAGTACCCTGATTGTCGCTTTCAATATTGCTTACAATCATTCTGTGAGCTGATTTCTCAACAGGCAGTACTTCATTTGCAGCAACTGGCGGAGGAACATCAGCCGGATTAAAATAGATGTCATCAGTATAGGAACTGGTGATATACGAACCCGTTGTACATGCACCTGCAATCAGTGCTGTCAGTGCAATCATTGTTAATATTGTAAATCTCGATTTCATAACTTATCCTCCTGTTTATTTATTATCAATATTATTTACTTTCTTTGTTGACTCAGAAAAATCATTGAAAAATAAGCAAAATTTGTACCAATTTTAAGGAAAATGGCAAAAGAATTAACTCCGAGAAACAAAAACTATTCCCAATGGTACCAGGATCTGGTAATTAAGGCTGATATGGCCGAAAATTCTGCGGTCAGGGGGTGTATGGTAATCAAGCCATACGGTTATGCAATCTGGGAAAAGATGCAGGCGGAACTGGACCGGATGTTTAAGGAAACAGGACATGTTAATGCTTATTTTCCATTGTTTATTCCCAAATCGTTTTTCAGTAAAGAGGCCGATCATGTTGAAGGATTTGCAAAAGAGTGTGCGGTGGTTACACATTACCGCCTTAAAAATGATGAAGAAAACGGAGGTGTGATTGTTGATCCCGAAGCCAGGCTTGAAGAAGAACTGATTGTCAGACCAACTTCCGAAACTATTATATGGAACACATACCGTAACTGGATACAGTCTCACCGCGATCTGCCGATTTTGATAAACCAGTGGGCAAATGTGGTGCGCTGGGAAATGCGTACCAGACTGTTTTTGCGGACTGCCGAGTTTCTGTGGCAGGAAGGTCATACGGCTCATGCCACTAAAGAAGAGGCTGTTGAAGAAACGGTTAAGATGATTGATGTATATGCGGATTTCGCCGAAAACTTTTTGGCAATGCCGGTGATAAAGGGTGTAAAAACCGAAAGCGAAAGATTTGCCGGAGCATTGGATACATATACAATAGAAGCTCTGATGCAGGATGGAAAAGCATTGCAGTCGGGAACATCACATTTTTTAGGACAGAATTTTGCAAAGGCGTTTGATGTTAAATTTACAAGCAAGGAAGGTCGTGAGGAATATGTGTGGGCAACTTCGTGGGGAGTTTCAACGCGGCTAATCGGTGCTTTGATTATGGCTCATTCCGATGATAACGGACTGGTTCTGCCACCCAGACTTGCACCAATTCAGGTGGTTATTGTACCTGTTTTTAAAAATGAAGAACAACTGAGTGCAATTTCTCAAAAAGCCCGTGAAATATTAACAGAGCTTAAATCCAAAGGTATTTCAGTAAAATATGACGACAGCGACAATAAAAAACCGGGCTGGAAATTTGCTGAATATGAACTGAAGGGAGTTCCCGTACGTCTGGCAATCGGACCGCGCGATATTGAAAACGGCACTGTTGAGGTGGCCCGCCGTGATACATTTGAAAAGAGTATAGTTCCTTTTGACGGAATCGGGGAGTATATTGAGAAGCTTTTGGAAGAAATCCAGCAAAATATTTTTAACAAGGCACTAAAATTCCGTGAGGAAAATACAAGCGAGGCTGATACCTGGGAAGAGTTCAGGGAGATAATCCAGAACAGAGGCGGTTTTGTTTCAGCTCACTGGGATGGAACTTCAGAAACCGAAGACAAAATCAAAAACGAAACAAAAGCTACAATTCGCTGTATCCCGATTGACTCAAAACCTGAGGAGGGAAAATGTGTATATTCGGGAAAACCTTCAAAACAGAGAGTACTTTTTGCCGTTGCATATTAAACGTTGTTAAAACAATGATTTTTGGTTAATTTTCAGCTTTTAAACGGAAATAATGGAAAAAGTTGTAAAGCGTTTCATCAGGTATGCCAAAGAATATACCACATCCGATCCTTTGAGCAGTTCATGCCCCAGCACCGGCAGACAGATGGAGTTTATGAAAAAACTTGAGGCTGAACTGAAAAAGATCGGGCTGAAGGAAGTTGAACTGGATGAAAACGGATATTTGATGGCCACAATTCCGGCCAATACCGACAGTATAAAAAGTGTTGTGGGATTTATTGCACATGTGGATACCAGCCCCGATTTTTCAGGCGAAAATGTAAAACCGTGTATTACTGAAAAATATGACGGCAATTCTATTGTATTAAAAAATAATGTAATTATCGATCCGGCTGAGTTTCCTGAAATTTTGAAATATACCGGTCAGGATATAATCACAGCCGACGGAACAACTTTGCTCGGTGCCGATGATAAGGCGGGTGTTGCTGAAATTATTACTGCTGCCGAAATTTTACTGAATTCGGATGATATAAAGCATGGCAAAATCAGAATTGGTTTTACGCCCGATGAGGAAATAGGCAGAGGTGCGGATAAATTTGATGTTCAGAGGTTTGGTGCCGATTTTGCTTATACACTTGACGGCGGCGAAGTTGGTGAACTGGAATTTGAAAATTTTAATGCTGCCGGTGCAAAAATCACTGTTCAGGGCAGAAGCGTTCATCCGGGTTTTGCCAAAGATAAAATGGTTAATGCAGCAATTGTGGCAAATAAAATTATCTCAATGCTGCCACCCCAACAAAGGCCGGAACATACCGACGGTTATGACGGTTTTTTTCATCTTACCGAACTGAGCGGCAATGTTGAAAAGGCAGAGATGCAGTTTATAATAAGGGATCATGATTTCCAGAAGTTTGAAGACAAAAAAATACTTCTGAAAGAAATTGTACAACTGATGAACCTTCAGCTTGGACGAAACCTTGTTTCATTTGAGATGAATGACCAGTACTACAATATGAAGCAAAAAATTGAACCGGTAATGCATATTGTGAAACTGGCAAAAGAGGCAATGAAATTAGCCGGTATCCAGCCGAAAGTGAAAGCAATCCGCGGCGGAACCGATGGGGCCAGACTGTCGTACGAAGGATTGCCCTGTCCGAATATTTTTGCCGGAGGCCATAATTTTCACGGGCCTTATGAATTTATTCCGGTTCAGTCAATGCAAAAGGCAGTGGAGGTAATTCTCAATATTGCCGCCCTTGCCAGATGACGAAGAAACAGGACACAATATTTTATTCTTTGGTATATTAGATTTTTCCCCGTGAATTAGTAAATTTGAACTGAGAAGTCAGTTTTAATAGTATTTTCAGTAAATAGATTACTAATGTTCAGCCGTTTTAATAAATTTATCAGTGAAAAACAGCTTTTTGAGCCACATCAGAAGGTGTTGCTTGCTGTTAGCGGCGGAATTGACAGTATGGTACTTTTGCATCTTTTTGAAAAGTCTTCTTTTAATTACGGTGTTGTGCACTGTAATTTCCAGCTTCGAGATGTTGATTCAGATAAAGATGAGGAATTTGTGCGGGAGAAGGTGCTTGCCCATGGAATACCTTTTTTTACCAAACGTTTTGAAACTGTTTACTATGCCGGATTAAACAAAATTTCGGTTGAAATGGCCGCACGTGAACTGCGCTATGAGTATTTTGAAAAAATAAGGGAAGAAAATCAGTACGACTATATAGCAACAGCCCATCATCAGGATGACGTTCTGGAAACATTTTTTTTGAATCTTTCGCGCAAAACCGGAATCAGAGGCTTGGCAGGAATCAAGGAAAAAAACGGCTGTGTTATTCGTCCGCTGCTTTTTGCAGGGCGTAATGAGATTGAAGCTTTTGCCCGGAAAAAGTTTATAGCCTCCAGGGAAGACAGAACCAATAATGAAATAATTTATCATCGCAATTTTATCAGGAACCGCATTTTGCCACAACTGACACAAATAAATCCTTCTTTCAGGAAAAATATGGCGGAAACGGTTGCCAATCTGAGAGAGGCAGAAGAGGTTTATTCTTTTTTTATTGAAAAGGAAAAAAAGAAAGTATTATATACTGAAAATGATGAATTTGCGATTGATATAGAGAGTCTTTTAAAAGCTAAATTTCCAAAAGTTTTGCTTTTTGAAATCTTGTCAGGTTTTAATTTCAATTCAAAAGTTGTTGATCAGGTTTTTAAAAGTCTTCACAGTCTGCCCGGCAGGCAGTTCTTTTCAAAAACTCACAGACTGGTTAAAGACCGCGGGAATCTTTATATCACACCTTTATCCGAAGCCGATAAACGTATTTTTTATCTGGAAGAAGGTGATACTGAGGTTTATGAGCCTTTCAGGATGGTTATTGAAAATATACCGAATGTAAATTTTAAAATTGAAGAATCAAGGGAATCTGCATGTATTGATGCAAATGAGACAGATTTCCCGCTGTTGATTCGCAAATGGCGGCAGGGCGATTATTTCAGGCCGCTTGGTATGTCAGGGTTTAAAAAAATAAGTGATTTTCTGGTAGATGAAAAAATACCTGTTCATCAAAAGGAGAATATATGGCTTTTATGCAGCGGACAAAAAATTATCTGGGTTATGGGACTTCGTTTAGACGACAGGTTTAAAATTACTGAAAAGACAACCCGGATTCTGAAATTTTCTATTACGTAATTTTCATAATTGAAATGATGCTGTAAAAAAATGAAACAGATATTTTTAATAAAAATTTGCCATTATTCTAAACTTTAAGCCGGTTAATTGGTTTGTTTAAATGTAAAAATTGAGAGGAATTTTTATGAATTTATTGTTACTTAAAAGAAAACTGAAAAATTATCTAATCGTATCTGCATTATTGTCAGCTTTTAGCTTTGATATTTACGGGCAGGCAGTAATAAATCCGTCAGTAAGTCCTGAAGATATAGAAATAGGTATAGTTGAACATCTTGACGAATTTTTGCCTGACGGTATAATGCTTATAAACGAACGGGGAGAAAAAGCAGAGTTGTTGAGTGTTATTGACAAACCTACAGTAATTAATTTTGTTTATTACCGGTGTCCCGGAATTTGCAGTCCGTTAATGGAAGCAGTTGCCGGTGTAATGAACAAGTCTGATCTGGTTCCCGGCAAAGATTATCAGGTGCTTACAATAAGCTTTGATCCAACCGAAACCATTGAACTTGGGTTGAGAAAAAAGGAAAATTATCTGGGTTTGCTTTCTAATGAAAAATCTGAAGCAGCAAAGGACGGATGGCTATTTTTTGTAAGTGACAGTGCAAGTATTGTCAGGGCAACAAATGCCACCGGATTCAGATATAAAAGAACCGGCAATGACTTTTTGCATGCCGCTTCACTTACGGTTGTCAGCCCCGACGGAAAAATAACACGATATCTTAACGGAACATATTTTTTGCCTTTTGAGTGGAAAATGGCAATTGTGGAAGCTTCAAAGGGATTATCAGGGCCGACACTGAATAAGGTTCTGCGCTTTTGCTTTACATACGATCCCGTAGGGCAGGGGTATGTATTGAGTGTTACCAGATTAAGCGGAATATTTATTATGTTTGTTGCCGTTGTGTTGTTGTTATTTCTAATGTTTAAACCTAAAAAGAAAAAAAGCACTGATTAAATTTGTAAATCAGATATATTATATCTTAAAAAACAATCGGTTTTATATGAAAAATAGATTCACATTAAATATTTCTCTGAGAATTTACACACAAGATTTTATTATTTATAACTAACATATTGGAAAATAATGAATTTAACAGGCAATGAGACAAACGGATCAAATTATCTGAGGTATAAAGGTAAATACAAAGGTTTAGCCGGCTGGATTTTTTCAACTGACCATAAAAGGATAGGATTGTTGTATCTCTATTCGATGGCTACAATGTTTTCAGTTGGTGTGTTGCTTGGTTTGGCAATGAAACTTGAATTGATTGCACCCGGTAAAACAATAATGGAAGCACAATCATATAATGCCACCTTTACGGTACATGGTGTAATTATGATTTTTATGGTGGTTGTGCCGGGTTTGCCGGCTGTTTTTGGAAACTTTTTGCTGCCGATAATGATTGGTGCCAAAGATGTTGCTTTCCCGAAAATAAATTTGTTATCGTGGTGGCTTTATGTATCCGGTGTTTTTCTTGTTCTTTCGGCTATTTTGTTCGGGCCCGGAACTCCTGACACAGGCTGGACATTTTATGCACCATACAGTTTCAGGTCGGGAACAAATTTGCTGCCGGCCATTTTTGGAGCATTTGTTCTGGGATTTTCGTCAATTTTAACCGGTTTGAATTTTCTTGTAACAATTCACCGTATGCGCTGCCCGGGTATGAAATGGACTAAAATGCCGCTTTTTGCCTGGACATTGTACGGAACCGCATGGATTCAGCTGCTTGCCACGCCAATAATCGGTATTACCCTGGTACTTGTTGCATTGGAGCGTATTTTCGGAATTGGTGTTTTTGATCCGGCTTTGGGCGGCGATCCGATACTTTATCAGCATTTGTTCTGGATTTATTCGCATCCGGCTGTGTATGTTATGATTTTGCCGGCAATGGGTGCCATTTCTGAAATTATTCCAACATTTTCCCAAAAGCAAATTTTTGGCTACAAGGCACTTATTGGTTCAACCATGGCAATTGCCTTTTTGGGTTATCTGGTTTGGGGGCATCATATGTTTACAGCCGGAATGAGCGGAACTGCACAATATTATTTTTCACTGCTTACCTTTTTAGTGGCAATTCCCAGTGCAATAAAAGTATTTAACTGGTTGTCAACAATGTATAAGGGGTCAATTAACATTCAAACACCTTTTTACTGGGCGGCATCTTTTATATTTGTATTTATGATTGGCGGCCTTAGCGGACTTGTTCTGGGTGCACTTGCCTCAAATATTTATGTGCATGATACAGCTTTTGTGGTTGCACATTTTCATTATATAGTTTTTGGCGGAACCGGATTTGCCTTTTTTGCCGCACTTCACTACTGGTTTCCAAAGATATTTGGAAGAATGTATGATAAAAACTGGGCAAATACAGGCTGGCTGATATTTTTTATCGGTTTTATATCTCTCTATTCACCGATGTTTTATCTTGGTATGATGGGAATGCCGCGCCGTTATTATGATTATCTCGAAGAGTTTCACGGCGGTAATATTTTAAGTACCATGGGCTCATGGATTATGGCAACCGGCCTCGTAATTATAATAGCGAATCTTATTCGTTCTGCCCGGAAAGGTGAAAAAGCGGAAATGAATCCGTGGCATGGGAAAACACTTGAATGGACAATATCTTCACCGCCACCGGTTGAAAACTTTACGGAAATTCCGGTGCTGGGCGAAAATGACGGACCTTATAATTATAAATAATACTATAACCTGATGGAACAGACAAAATCTGCAGCTTATGACCATTATGACCCCGAAGCATCAAAAATAGGTATGTGGCTTCTTATTTTTACCGAGTTGCTTCTTTTTGGGGTACTTTTCGTGATTTATTCGGTTTACAGATATCTGAACAGCGAAGCTTTTCATCTTGCTGCCAAAGAGCTTGATACCTTTGTTGGTACTGTAAATACTGTTATTTTACTTATAAGCAGTATGACAATTGCAATGGCAACAACATCGCTACAGAAAAAAAACAAGCAGGTTACACAGTTGCTTACTGCAATTACGCTGATTCTGGGAGTGTTTTTTCTGGTAAATAAGTATTTTGAATGGGGTGTTAAGTTGTCTCACGGCATATTCCCGGGTTCAGAATATATGATTGATACCATGAGTCAGGGGGAAATTCTGTTTTTTGGCCTTTATTTTGTCATGACTGGCCTTCATGCACTTCATATAATAATCGGTCTGGTACTTTTAAGCGTAACCATGTATAAGGTTCATACAGGTAAGGTACATGCAGAACGTGCATCGCTATTGGAAAATACAGGTTTGTACTGGCATCTTGTCGATATTATATGGATATTTCTGTTTCCGTTGTTCTATCTGATTCATTAACATTGAAAATTATGAAACAACAATATAAAATATTTACATTCGGGGAAAAATTAAAATCGTGCTGTACCTTTAATAAACAATTTTAAT
>CAZXTX010000020.1:16106-18317 GCA_964643695.1 uncultured Mariniphaga sp.
AAACAATTTTAATCATATGAAAAACGAAGATCAATATATTGTGCCGTATAAAGTATATATGCTGGTTTTATCGGTACTTTTGGCATTAACCTTTTTTTCGGTGGCAATTAGTGAGATATACCTTGGCAGTGCTACGGTGGCAGTTGTTTTGCTGCTTGCATCAGTTAAGGCTTATTTGGTTTTAAAATATTTTATGCATTTAAAATATGACAAACCTTACATTGTCACTATGGTAATTTTTGTTTTTGCCATTTTGCTTGTTACAATAATTTTTACCTTTTTAGATTATTTATTCAGATAAACCATTATGTACAGTTCGGAAATTACACAGGCATCAAATTTTGTTAAAGGAGTTGATACTGCATTTTTAGTTATTCTCGGAATATCATTTTTTTTCCTGATTTTTTTAACGGTTGTAATGCTGATATTTATGTACAAGTACAACCGAAAGAGACATCCGAAAGCTGTTCAGATGGAAGGTTCCACAAAACTGGAAATTCTCTGGACCGTTATTCCGTTAATTCTTACCATGCTTATGTTTTATTATGGCTGGATAGGTTACAAGCCAATGATGAAGGCACCGGATGATGCAATGGAAGTTACCGTTCATGGCCGGATGTGGAATTTTATGTTTGAATATGATAACGGTAAAGTTACCGACACCTTGTATCTGCCCAAAGGAAAACCTGTGAAACTGAATCTGAATGCGATGGATGTGGTGCACAGTCTTTATATTCCCGCATTCAGGGTAAAACAGGATATGGTTCCGGGCAAAGAGAATAATTTTACCTGGTTTGAACCTCAGAAGGAGGGGGTGTATGAACTTTATTGTGCAGAATATTGCGGACTTCAGCATTCATATATGTATTCGTATGTAAAGGTTGTTGAAGATTCTGCATTTTACAACTGGGTAACAGACACCACTCTGGTTGCTACGGCAGATATTGGATCGGCAACAGCCACCGGGCGCAGGATAATGCAGAATATCGGCTGTTTTGCCTGTCATACCACTGATGGCGGAAGACTGGTAGGCCCTTCATTTAAAGGAATATGGGGAGCTACTCACAAGGTTACATCCGGAAAAGAGAAAAGAGAGGTGGTGGTTGATGAAGAATATATAAAAAAGTCAATATATGAACCGGATGCCGATATTGTTGACGGTTTTAACAGGGGACTTATGCTTTCATACGAGGGACAGCTGACTCTGGATGATATTGATCAGATTATTGAATATATCAAAACTTTAAAATAATGTTTTGAGTCCATTCCTGAAAATTATTACAGAAATGGGCAAGGTTCGTATTGCCTTGTCTGTTGCCTTGTCGGCACTTGCCGGTTATGTGATGTTAACCGGCAAAATTGATTTTAAAGGAGTTTGTGTTACCGCAGGTGTTTTTTTTATGGCATGCGGTTCAGGAGCCCTTAATCACTGGCAGGAGCGTAAAACAGACGCACTGATGCCCCGCACGAAGAAAAGGCCGATTCCGTCCGGCAGAATTTCAGCACAACAGGCGTTAATTGTGGTTTCAGGTTATCTTTTATCCGGCTCGTTAATTCTTCTTTTTTGTGCACCTGTTATTTCACTGCTGCTTGGCTGGGCTACACTGTTTTTTTATAATATTGTTTATACACCACTAAAAAGAGTTACTGCATTTGCTGTAATTCCGGGTTCTTTTGTTGGTGCCATACCGCCGGTTATTGGATGGACAGCAGCAGGCGGTGATGTTTTTTCACAGTCGATAATGATTGTTTCCACTTTCTTTTTTATAGGGCAGATTCCCCATTTTTGGCTTTTGCTGTTTTTATTTGGTGAGCAGTATAAACTGGCCGGTATTAAGAGCCTTACCGACATTTTTTCTGATATTCAGCTGAAAAGGATAACATATGTATGGATACTTACGACTATTGCTTCTGCATTGCTTGTTATGTATTTTGTAATTAAAAGCCCGGTAATTTTCTTGTTGCTTCTGGCATATATTTTTTATCTGTTGTTTACACAAACCAAAGGCATATTGTTTCAAAATGAATACAAGATAATGCCTTCCTTCCATAAGCTTAATATCCTGTATCTGCTTATGATGCTGTTTCTGATAGCTGACAGTCTGATTATATAATTTTTTTGACGGGGTGAAATTGACAATGAAGATTGTCTGTATAAAATAGTTGAACTAAGGAAATTTCAGCCGGATTTGAAGATATCGCTTTCAACCG
>CAZXTX010000021.1:0-10548 GCA_964643695.1 uncultured Mariniphaga sp.
CTGTGGGTGCGGCTTCCTCGGTTACTTCACGCCATACTCCAAGTCGTTTGAGCATATTGCTGCCTTTGTCGTTGTCGTTTTGCGGACGCCAGAAGCTGACCTGCGGCCCCTTTTGGAAAAGTTCGGTTCCGTTTATTTCGTATGAAGTGAGTGTGCCGGCAGATTTGTCGAACAGTATGTTGAAGTTAATTCCGGCAACTTTTACAATATTTTTGTTTTCAGTTAGTTTCAGTGCTTCATATTCCTTTTTTTCGGTAGTTTCTGCAATAAAATTGTCAAGTTTAAACTGCTCGTGTGCAACTTCAAAACCTGCTGGTAAAAGAGGTGTATTATTTTTCAGCATTGCTGAAAAATCAAGGAAATATTCCACGCCCGGTTCTGCTTCAAAATTGGGAACCGGACTTTTAATTGTGGTTTTTGATTGTGGTTCCAGATTGAAATTTTCAAGAATACCCGAATATAGTTCTTTACCGTTGCCCGAAACTGTCCATCGGATTTCATAGTCACTCAGATCAATAAAATCGTGAACATTACTAATTTGATATCCTGTTCCGTCTTTTTCAAACCGGATATACTGGTAAGCATATTTTACCTCCTGAGTTGCCGGATGCGGTGTCAGGTCAGGTGATATCAGACCGTTGCACAGGAAATTATAATCACTTGGCATTCCATCGCCGTAATCGCCGCCATAAGCCCAGTATTCTGTTCCGTTTTCGTCTGTTTTAACCAGCCCCTGGTCAATCCAGTCCCAGATATAACCGCCCTGCAACTGGTCATTTCCTTCTTTGTAAATGACATCCCATAAATCAACCAGATTGCCGTTACTATTGCCCATTGCATGAGTGTATTCACTGATTATCATTGTTTTGGTCTGCCATTTTGAAGCATACTTTTCAAGCGTTGCAACACCCGGGTATTGCGGACAGTAAATGTCTGTGTTCTCACCCATAATTGCCCGTTCATAATGAATTGGCCTTGACGGGTCGCGTTCCCTGATTGCCTTGTATCCGGCAGTAAAGTTGACGCCGTCACCGGCTTCGTTCCCCATTGACCAAACAATCACAGAAGGGTGATTTTTTGAGCGTTCCACCATTCGTATCATTCTGTCAACATGGGCAGCTTCCCATTCCGGATTTTTTGCAAGCGAGTGGTCACCGTAATACATACCGTGTGATTCAATGTTAGCTTCATCCGTAATGTAAAGTCCGTATTCATTACACAGTTCATAAAAACGTTCATCGGCAGGGTAGTGGCTGTTTCGCACCGCATTGATATTGAGTTGTTTCATCAGCTTTATTTCCTGAATCATCTGCTCTTCAGAAATAACGTGTCCGGTATATTGGTTATGTTCGTGCCGGTTAACCCCTTTTATAAGAACCGGAACGCCGTTTATGCAAAAGAGAGTGTTTATCAGTTCAACTTTTCTGAATCCGATACGCTGACTGACAGTTTCAATAATTTTATCATCGGAATTTTTTAAGATAATAACCAAAGTATATAGGTTTGGTGTTTCGGCAGTCCATTTTTTCGGGTTTTCAACCTCTTTTGAAAAGTTAAGTGTAAGTTCCTCTTTACGGTTGATTTTTGCTTCCTGCGAGTCTTCGGTTATAATATTTCTGTTTTCGTCGTAAAGCTGAAACTCAATCCGGTAATTTCCCGAACGCAACCGGCTTACATGATTTTTCAAATCCACTTCCAGATTCAGTGTGGCATTTTTATAATCAGTATCAAGGTCGGTTTGGGCAAAGAAGTCGCGAATGCGAACTTTTGGTGTCGAATAAATGAACACGTCGCGCTTGATGCCGCTGATTCGCCAAAAATCCTGACATTCCAGATATGAACCGTCTGACCAGCGGTAAACTTCGGCAGCCAATATGTTTTCCCCTTCTTTAAGATATTCTGTTATATCCCATTCGGCGGCAGTTTTACTGCCCTGACTGTAACCAACCTTGTGACCGTTGATCCACAGATAAAAGGCCGATTTTACGGCACCAAACTGAATGAATATCTGCCTTCCGTCCCAGCTTTCAGGAACAGTAAATTTTGTACGGAAGGAGCCAACCGGGTTATAGTCGTTCGGAACCTGTCCGGGATTGGCCGGATAGATACGCTCTGTAAACTTTATTTCGTCAGAAACAGGCGTGCGGTAGTCGGCAAACTCATACTGATGGTTAACATAAATGGGATATCCGTATCCCTGTACTTCCCAGTTGGAGGGAACGGGAATTTCATCCCAGCCGGAAACATCATATTCAGGAAGATAAAAATCAACCGGACGGTCGGCTGGTTTTCTTACCCAGTTGAATTTCCATTGGCCGTTAAGGCTTTTATAAAAAACCGACTGTTTTTTCTTTAGATTGAGTGCCTCGTCAACAGTTCGGAAAGGGATGAACCACGAACGCGGTTTTTCCTTGTTCTGATCAAACATGGCGGGATTTTCCCAGTCGTTAAGCTGTTTTTCCTGAGCTAATGAAACAGTTGCAGTTCCGCAAACAAAAAACAGAATGGTAAAAATGGCAATTGACAGTTTTTTCATGAGTTGGAAATTTAATTTCAGTAACTTGTTTTATATCGGATAAAGCTAATAATTAAGTCTGAATTGTTCAAAAATCATTTTTAATCGGAAGGAAACAAAATTTAGTATGATTAACCTGTTGCGCATTTGAAAAAGTAAATTTGTCTTAAATACACAACGAGTTTAAAAATAGATATTTGCCCTTTTTATTTTTTCTTAAACAAATTGTTTAAACCCGGTTAAATTCTATTTTTGAAGTATTGAAATTTTGAAAATGGGCAAAAGATTTTTTTTGATATTATACTTTACTTTATTTTATTTTTTTCTTTCTGCACAGCCTGGCTTTGAAAAACAGCTTTCAAAATTTTTAAATGAGACTGATTATCAGCATGCATCGGTTGGTGTATGCATATCGGATATAAAAACTGGTAAAAATCTTTTTTCGCTAAATGAGGACAAACTGCATATTCCGGCTTCGGTGATGAAGGTTATAACCTCAGCCGCTGCTTTGGAAATTCTTGGTGCCGACTATCGCTTTAAAACCATTATCGGCTATTCGGGAGATATTGAAAACGGTGTACTGAAGGGCGATCTGATAGTCGCAGGCAGCGGTGATCCTGCACTAGGGTCGGAGTATTTTCAGAACCATTATTTCAGGCCGCATTTTCTTGAAACCTGGGCAAGACAGATAAAGTCGGCAGGTATTGAACGGATTGAGGGTAACCTTATAATGGACGGCTCTGTTTATGATTCAGAAGATATCCCCGGCTCATGGACATGGGCCGACATGGGTAATTATTACGGTGCGGGAGCCGATGCACTTACCGTTTATGACAATTCATTCCGCATAACTTTTCGTTCGCAGCCGGAACCAGGTTTACCAACTGAAATTATTTCCATAAATCCGGTAATTCAAGGCTTGGAGTTTAAAAACGAAGTTTTATCTTCGGATATAAACAGTGATCAGGCATATGTTTATGGTAGTCCGATTGACGGTAAAAGGAAAATAAAGGGTACAATTCCCAAAAACAGGAAAGCATTCACCATAAGAGCTTCAAATCCATTTCCGGCAAAACTGCTGGCTGATGATTTTATCAATTATATGGCTCGCGAGGGTGTTTTTTTATCGGGGAAGATCTTTTTAGAAAATGCATCTTTTGAAAAATTTACGCAGCTGATTCAGTACGAATCACCGCCGTTACATGAAATAATTAAAGTGCTGAATCATGAAAGCGTGAATATGTTTACCGAACATATGGTAAAACAGATTGCCTTAAAAACAACCGGTAAAGGAAACAGCGCAGAGGGCCTGAAGCAGATTGCAGAATTATGGAAAGAAAAAGGGCTGGATACCCGTCAGCTGATAATGAGTGACGGCAGCGGACTTTCGCATTTTAATGCGGTTACACCATCGTTTGTTTGTGCTGTTTTAAACACAATATCAAAATCACTGTCAAATTCATCTTTTTTTAAAAATTCATTGCCGCAGCCCGGTGCCGGAACTATCGGTTTCAGAAACATTCAGGATGAACAGAAAAAGAACAATCTGGTTCTGAACATAAAAAGCGGTTCAATGATGCGTGTGCGGTGTTATGCCGGATATATAAATTCACGGTCGGGTAAAAATCTCTCCTTTTCAATAATGGTTAATCATTTTGCAGGTTCAAATCAGAAACTGGTTTCTGAACTTGAAAAACTGATTCTGGAAATTTACAATAATTACTGATTCTAATAATCTTTAAATCAGTCTTATTATTTTTTTGAAAAAAAAATTAAAAAGTATTGACTTTAATACTTTCTTATCTTAAATTGTACATACGAACCATTAAGTTTTTTGATAAAGAAACAGTACTTGCAGCACAAAACCATTAAGTCCAAATATCAGTTTAAAGTGATTCTGTGTTGATTTCTTTAATGAAAGAAGAAAAAAATATCTTGATTTTTTTGAAGAAAAATTTGAGTGAGAGTTTGATATATTGAAAATAAAACAAACCCATGATATACGAAACGCTTCAGATTTTAAAAGAGCAGCTTGAAGATTATTATGTTGAGGCCGGACTTGGTAAAATTATCGAACTTGAAAATATTGCATTGTGGGAATCGGGTAGTGATCAGGACAAAAACCTGAACGGGAAAGTAATATTTACCCTCCTTAGACTGGAAGAAGAAACGGCGTTAAAAAATACATCATATTTTAAAGTTAATGATGTCAGGGTGGAGTTCAAAAATCCGCCTGTTAACCTCAATTTGTACCTTTTGATTGCCGCCAACTGCGAAACTTATGATAAGTCGCTGTTAAGTATCTCAAAAGCAATTGAGTTCTTTCAGGGGAAAAAGGTATTTACCCAGTCAAACACAGTGTTTAACCGAAGCAATGTTTCATTTGGCAAACTTGATAATTTTAAATTCATTCTTGAACTGTACAATCCGTCGTTTGAAGAACTTAACAACGTTTGGGGAACCCTTGGAGGCAGACAGTTTCCTTCTGTTATTTACAAAATTCAGCTGATTCAGATTGAACGTGATATAAAACTGGCTGAATCAAAAGCAATCACACACATTGGCGGAAACCTTAAAGACGTTAACAACTGATGAGTTTTTCAATTAAATACAGTGAACTGTTCAGTGTGAAAATTTTTCATCGCTATTTTTTGGATAAAGGAACCGAAGAATTCAGGTTGATGAATGAAAATGACCGGTTAAGACAACTTCGTAATTATAACACAAGTACATTCATTAAAATATTGCCTGTTGATGAAACAACCGGAATACTCAACGGACACAGTATGGTTTTTAAAGAAACAAATTCAGGCTTTTCGGTTTGGGTAAAACTTGCAGACAATAATGATAATACACCGCTTATTGATATTGAAGATGACTTAAACCTGACTTTTACCATACAGATAAAAGATTCTCTTTTTTATAATTACACCGATTTAAAACTCGAAAACTCTGAAAAACTGTACTGTTTGTCCAACCGGAAGCCTGATACTGAACCGGCAGACTTTTCACTGATTGACGAGGCCGCAGGCACATTTTTTTTTGATGAACGTTTTGTTCTTTCGGAAGATGGACAAAAAAATGAACTTTTACTTTTACCTGTCAGCCGGAAAACCGGATTGCTGGGAATTGTAAAAATATTTATGAAAGGTGACAAAAGTGCACTGAACATTACGGATACCCAAAGGAAAATCATTACTCCTGCAAAACATTTTGAGATTATTCTGAAAAACAGGAATACATTCTGGCGCTATCTGTATAATTCTGACAGGCAGGTAACTGCTGCTGATGACGTGAAACACGAAAACGGCAATTTAAAGGTGCTTGTTACCAAAAATGCGTTACCTCTTACTCAGACAGGATTTGTTTCTGTTGAACTAAACGGAACAGAACTGCCCAATCCGGGAGTCAATTTAATTAAACCGGACAAGGCAGACAATAAAATATTTTCTGAAATATATATGTAACATTTAAATTAAATTAATTATGGCAACATCTTACAAAACACCCGGGGTTTACATTGAGGAAATATCAAAATTTCCGCCATCTGTAGCTCAGGTTGAAACTGCCATACCGGCATTTGTGGGTTATACGGACAAGGCAGTTGTTGACGGTGAGGATTACCACACCGAAAATATTATCAAACCCATTAAAATCAAGTCTTTGCCTGAATATGAATTCTTTTTTGGCGGAGCACCTGATCCAACAACTATTGAAATTGAACTGAATTCCGATGATTCGGTGAAAAAAACCGTTGTGAACGGAATTAATCTGTTATACGATTCGGTTCGTATGTTTTATGCCAACGGGGGAGGTGACTGTTTCATAGTTTCTGTTGGCGGATTTAACAAGCAGGCTTCCGAAGTGAATAAGCAAAAGCTGCTTGACGGGCTTGCAACTCTTGAAAAAATGGATTTGCCAACCTTGCTGGTAATTCCTGAGTCGGTTCACCTTGATGTTGCAGATGCCGGCGAAGTGCATGCCGCAATGCTGGCACAAAGCAACAAGCTGCAGGACAGGTTTGCTGTTCTCGATATTGTTGATGGCGACAAGGATATTACACCTACAACAGATCCTGTTTCAGATTTCAGAAACAATGTGGGAATGAATTTCCTGAAATATGGTGCCGCCTATTATCCGTGGATTAAAACAACCCTTCCGTATAAGGTTGATTATGATGCGGTTGTTGGAGGCAGTTATACCAGGAACGGAACTGCGGTTGCCAGTATTAAGGCATTGTTTAATTCAGAAATTGTGGCAGCAATTGATAAAATTGATGCTGACATTGCTGCACAGGCCGTATTAACCGCTCCTTCAGCGGGTACAATTGTCAATCGGGCAAATCTTGAAGCTTATGCACAGAATTTATACGGTTATTTCAAATTGATTTTTGATTTGACACTTACTGATGATACTGCCGGTAATTCGGCACAGGCTATTCATGCAAAACTTATAAAGGCAGATTCGAATTTTCATAATTTGCTGAAACTTCTGTATGATTACAATTATTTCAGCCAGTCGGCTAATAGTGATGTGCCTTCACCCGCATGGGACAATCCGTTGATTACAGATAATTTTAATACGGATTTCACGCCTCTGGCTTTTTCAGATCCGTCAACCGATGATAATGATATTTATACAGCTACTCAAACGGCAGTTAATGCTGCACCTTATTTTAAAGCTCTTGCATCAAAGCTTGAAAAACTTGTTGTAGGATTTTTTGAAGAGCTGAAAGCCGAAAGGAAAAGAAGGACTGATAATTTGGGTGAAGTAGATGCTGTTTACAAAGGGATTTTGAATGCAATTGGCAAGCAGGGAGTTGTTTTGCCGCCAAGTGGTGCCGTTGTGGGAATTTATGCCATGGTTGACAATGATCGCGGTGTGTGGAAAGCTCCGGCAAATGTCAGCATAACGGCAGTAAAGGGGCCTGTTGTAAATGTAACTCACGAAGATCAGGAGAGCCTGAATATTGATACCGAAGCAGGTAAGTCGGTAAATGCCATTCGTGCTTTTACAGGTAAGGGAACACTTGTTTGGGGAGCCCGCACGCTTGCCGGAAACGACAATGAATGGCGCTATATATCGGTCAGGAGATTTTTTAATATGGTTGAGGAATCGGTTAAAAAAGCCTCGTCACAATTTGTTTTTGAACCGAATGATGCAAACACCTGGGTAAAGGTAAGGGCAATGATTGAAAATTTCCTTACGCTCCAGTGGAGAGCCGGTGCACTTGCCGGTGCCAAAAAGGAACATGCTTTTTATGTTCTTGTGGGACTGGGGCAGACTATGACAGCCGAAGATATTCTGAACGGTTATATGCATGTTGAAATCGGAATGGCAGTGGTTCGTCCGGCTGAGTTTATCGTCCTGAAATTTTCACATAAAATGCAGGAATCTTAATTAGTTATCGTAAAATTTTAAAATTATAATATTATGGCTACATATCCTTTAGTTAAGTTTCATTTTCAGGTTGAATGGGGCGGAACAAGAATCGGATTTACCGAAGTATCAGGGCTGGACGTTGAAACCGAACCGGTTGAATATCGCGAAGGTTCAAGTCCTGAATATTCAAAAATTAAAATGCCCGGAATGCAAAAATACGGCAATATAACACTGAAAAGAGGGACATTCAGAAGTGACAATGAATTTTACCAGTGGTGGAATACCGTTAACCTTAATACCATCGAGCGCAGGGATATCATTATCAGTTTGATGAATGAGGAGCATGAACCGGTGGTTACCTGGAAGATAAAAAATGCATGGCCTGCAAAAATACAGTCAACCGATTTGAAGGCAGACGGTAACGAAGTGGCAATTGAAAGTATGGAAATAGTGCATGAAGGGCTAACCATTCAGAATGAATAAAGATGGCAAACTACTATCCTCCGCTCGGCTTTCATTTTAAGGTTGAATTCAGCAACATAAAAGGCGAGTTTCAGTTTCAGTCTGTTTTAGGTCTTAATGTTGAGCTTGAAACCGAACAGATAGCCGAAGGAGGTGAAAACAGGTTTAAGCATAAACTTCCGGTTCGCACTAAATATCCGAATTTGGTGCTGAAACGTGGAGTACTGGTGAATTCTGAATTAATCAGGTGGTGCAGGAATGCGGTTGAAAGTTTTGAAATAGACCCGGCCAATATGACAATCAGCCTGCTTAATGAAGATCACGAACCGCTGATAACCTGGAATGTGGTTCATGTCTGGCCGGTAAAATGGAGCGTTGCCGATTTGAATGCAGAAGAAAACAAAGTTGCAATTGAAACCATTGAACTTGCTTATAATTATTTTAATGTTCAGTGATATGGCTATCGAAATCAGGGAATTGCATATTAAAATAAATGTGGATGACAAACCTCAGTCGCAGGAAACCGGAACAATAAAAGAGGACGAGCGCGAGAACATCATTGAAGCATGTGTGGAGCAGGTTATGGAAATTCTTTCAAAAAAGGGAGAACGGTAAAATGAGCGGTGAACTTACCAAGTTGAAAATAAAGGCTTTTAGTGACGAGAAATTTTCAAACGAAGTTGCTGACGGTGAATTCAGTACTCTGCTGAATCCTGAAACCTATGTTTTTAAGTATAAAACCGAACAGAACAAGGATCAGGCATCGGGTACCAGTAAGGCAGCTCCAAAATTCAATAAATCACTGCCTGAGGATCTGGAACTTGAATTTCTTTTTGACCGGACAGGAGTGCTGGTAGATTACAACTCTCCCGGCACAGCCGGAAGCAAAATCTTTAAGGATGAAGGCGGCGGGGTAATTGACGATGTTGAGCACTTCAAAAAAGTGGTATTCGATTATAATGGTGAGAAACACAAACCAAATTATCTGAAAATTTCATGGGGAACACTTCTGTTTAAAGGAAGCCTTACCGAAATGGATGTCACTTTTAAGCTTTTCAAACCTGACGGTACACCGTTGCGTGCTGTTGCCAAAGCAAAGTTCAGCGGATTTGTTGAAGATGATTTGAGGGTGGCAATGGAAAACAACAGCTCACCCGATTTAACACATCTGAGGGAAGTGAAGGAGGGAGATACCCTTCCGCTGATGACTCACCGTATTTACGGCGATTCCAAATATTATCTTGAAGTGGCGAAATTTAACAATATCACCAACTTCAGAAAGCTGGAAACAGGCAGTCAGATATATTTTCCACCAATTGAAAAAAGCTCCTGATTATGGCTGAGGAAGTTATAAATACCGTACGTTCGGCAGATCTGTCAACATGCACTGTTTTGGTTAATGATGCAGAGCTTTCCAATGCATATCAGGTAATGAATGTTGTTGTTGAAAGGGAAGTGAACCGTATTCCTTCGGCAAAAATTATTTTGCTTGACGGTGACCCGGCTTCCCGCGATTTTGAGCTCAGCAACAAGGATTTGTTTGTTCCCGGAAGTGAAATTGAAATTCAGGCAGGTTACCATTCCGAAGAAAATATAATCTTTAAGGGAATTGTGATTAAACACAGTCTGAAAATCAGGTCGGGACATTCTTATCTGATAGCCGAATGCAGGGATAAATCGGTAAAACTGACCATTGGCAGAAAAAGCAGATATTTTTATGAAAGCAGTGACAGTGAAATATGGGAGGAAATTATCGAATCAGCCGGACTGGATAAAGAAATCGAAAGTACTTCGGTCACTCATAAAGAGTTGATTCAGTTTAATGTTTCCGACTGGGATTTTATTGTTACAAGGGCACAGGCCAACGGTAAAATTTGTGTAGTTGAAAACGGTAAAATTCTGATTAAAAAGCCCGATACAGAGCAGGATCCTGTTGAAACGGTGATTTTTGGAGCCACTTTGCTCGATTTTGATGCTGAAATTGATGCCCGCCGGCAGTTTCAAAAGGTTACTTCTTATGGCTGGAGCTCCTCCGAACAGGAACTTCTTGAAGCAGAAGCTGAAAGCCCTGATATGGAGCTCGGAGGAAATATTTCTTCCGGTACATTGGCTGAGGTAGCCGCCCCTGAAAATTTTGAACTGAAAAACGGCGGTGCCAATAATTCGGCACTTCAGGAGTGGGCAAATTC
>CAZXTX010000021.1:10648-18184 GCA_964643695.1 uncultured Mariniphaga sp.
CCGATGGTTGACACCCAGAGCGAAGGAACATGGGCACGTGTGGCAACTCTTGATGCCGGTGAAAACCGCGGTTCATTTTTCAGGCCGGAAATAGGTGATGAGGTAATAGTCGGTTTTATCAATGCCAATCCGAATGATGCAGTTGTATTGGGAATGATGAACAGCAGTGCCAAACCTGCGCCGTTAACAGCAAGTGACGATAATCACGAAAAAGGTTTTGTTACCCGCAGTGAAATGAAATTTATTTTCAACGATGATGAAGTGAGTGTTACTGTGGAAACACCAAATGGTAACAAACTGGTTTTAAGCGATCAGGAGGGCAGTATTTTGATTGTAGATGAAAATCAAAATTCCATACTGATGAATTCGGAAGGAATAACCATTGAAAGTGCTTCGGAAATTAATATAAAATCAGGAACAGATATGAATGTCGAAAGCGGTACAAACCTGAATTTAAGTGCAGGTGCAATGCTGAAAGCGGAAGGAACCGGCGGGGCAGAACTTTCAACAAGTGCAAGTGCGGTAATAAAAGGTTCAGTTGTTCAGATTAATTAGAAAACTATGGAAAAGTCATTTTTAGGCAGAGGATGGAGTTTTCCGCCGGAATTTAACCGAGAAAGCCGCTCGGTTAAAATGCTGGAAAATGAGGACGATATAAAAAGCAGCCTTCACATACTTCTTACCACAAAGCTTGGCGAGCGTATTATGGTTCCCGAATATGGCTGTAATCTGGATGAATTGATGTTTAATCCGCTTAATCTGACATTAAAAACTTATGTAGCTGATTTAATCAAAACTGCTATTCTGTATCACGAGCCCCGCATTGATGTTAAGAAAATCAATATTGATTCTGCTGATGAACTTAACGGTGTACTGATGATAAATATAGACTACATAATCCGCTCAACCAATTCGCGGAGAAATATGGTTTTTCCATTTTATAAAGAAGAAGGCAGCGAACTGTAACAGTGTAATTTATGACTGATACCGGTAAAAATATTGTATTAAAGCGCGAAGGCAGTGACCAGGGTAAAAGGTTTATTGAAGCTCTGAATCCCGGTTCTGTTAAGCTGAATGATTTCAGTCTGAAAGAATGGATGCAGTTTGCATACCGGTTTGCCTCTCATGTAAATTATTTCGGAAATTCCAGTTTTGAGGAACCGGAAGGTAACTGGGAACTGTTTTTTAAAAAAGAAAGTGAGATAAAGGATTTTCTTGAAGAGGTTGAAACCGAAAGCAATATTACACCTCATCTTGCCCTGTTTGTATGTTTTGTACGGTTGCTTGAGTTTTCAAAAAATAGGTTTAACAAACTTACAAAACGGCATCTTGATTTTTACTATGGCGAAATATTAAAAATTGAGAAACTGCCGGCAACCTCCGATAAGGTTTATATACTTTATGAACTTGCCAAAAAAGTAACCGAAGAAAGAATTTCCACAGATACTCTTTTGGATGGCGGAAAGGATGCAAACGGGCAAAAACGGTTTTACAAAACCATGGATGAGCTTGTTGTCAACAGGGCAGCTGTTGCACAGATTAAAAGTGTTTACACGGATGTTGAAAACAATAAAATAAAAGTTGCAGAATCTGCAAATTCCTTTGACGGAAAAGGCACTGATTTTCCTGATGATGATATTCGCTGGTGGCCGTTTGGTTATTATGAACCTGAAAACAGTTCGGGAAAAGAACGTGAATATCCTGAGCTTGATGATGCAAAACTTGGTTTTGCGATATCGTCAGATATTTTGAAACTTCAGGAAGGAGACAGGTATATTCAGCTGCAAATTGAATTCTCTTCATCTGTTGGTACACAGGTTATAACAAATCTGACAGAAAATCTGGAAGTGTGGTGCACCGGCGAAAAAGGGTGGCTCGGGCCGTATGAATTTAAACCGGATTTGACTGATGAAAACAAAAATATTGTTTTTTCAACAAAATATGAAAATCCACTGAAGTTTGCATTTCATATCCCATCGGATGAGAAATCTGTTTCGGTTTATAATGCTGAAATCCATGGCGGCAATTATAATACAGAGTATCCTGTTTGCAGGGTTATAATTAAAACAGATAAAACTGACGGAATTTTACTTTACAGGCAGTTGTTTGAAAAGGAAATCAGCAATTTGAAAATAAATATAGATGTTCGTGGTGTTGAAAGTCTTGATTTGGAAAATGATATAGGTTTACTGAACGGAAAAAAGCCATTTTATCCTTTTGGTACCCAGTCTGTAAAACATTCAAATTTTCAGATTAATTATCCTGAACTTTTTGAAAAGGAGTGGGATGCCATTAATGTTAAAATTGTATGGAAGAATACGCCGGACAGCTTTAAGGATTTGTATTATGCCTACCGGACTGATTATTTGTACAAAGCAAGCCCGTCAGTATTTTTGGGAGGAATGTTTAATGTTGTACAATTTGAATTGCAGAGATCTCAATTGATGCAATTCAATCAGAATCCTGAAAATCTTATTGTAACCGGAGACAACCATTTTAAAGCTGATATTCAGATCAGGCACAATGCAAAATGGGAAAATACAGTAAATAATCATGTTCTGTTCACTGCTGACGGAAATGGAGGATACTTTTCTGAATTTGAAATTAGAAAATCAAATAATGAAACCGGACCTTTCCGAATGTCGCTGAAACAATCGTTTTACCATGAGTTTTTTCCCCGTATTTATGCTTTGGCATTTACAAGTAAGGAAAAAGATGCGCTTATCCCTAATGAACCATATACACCTTTAATTGAAACGGTAAGTCTGGATTATACAGCTTCGGCAAAAATGTCTTTTGGCTCTTCAGAGAAAGATTTTGTTCAGAATAAGGTTAAACTTTTTCATGAACATTCTTTCGGCCAAAATGAAGAACATTATTATCTGAAAGGCAATCTCAGCTTTATGGAAGACAGCGAGAAAAAGGTTTTTCTTTTACCTGATTACAACAAAGGTGGTGAACTGTATATCGGTCTGGAAGATGCAGAACCTTTACAGATTGTTTCGCTTCTGATTCAAATGCTTGAAGGAACTGAAAATCCTGAAACCGATTTGCCGGAAATAAACGCCAAAGCCGAATGGTCAGTGCTGTGCAGTAATCAATGGAAACCCCTTGACAGTGATTTTATGATAACTGATGAAACTGAGAATTTTCTGAAATCGGGAATTGTGAAATTTTCATTACCAAGGGATGCCGGTAAAGACAATACAAGGCTTGAACCGGGTTACATCTGGGTAAGAGCCCGAATTTACGGAAATTATGATATGGTGAGCAAAGCTGTTGCCATTTATGCTCAGGCAGTAAAAGCCCGGTTTTCAGATAACGGAAATGAGTTGTCGCATCTGAAAAACGGGCTTGAGGTAAAAACCATATCAAAGCAGATTCAGCGCATTCCGGCAGTAAAGGGTTTAACGCAGCCATATACTTCTTTTGGTGGTAATCCTGAGGAATCCGATGCTGAATATTACCGGAGAATTAGTGAACGTTTGCGTCATAAAAACAGGGCAGTTACCGTTTGGGATTATGAACATCTGATATTGCAGCAGTTTCCTGAAATATATAAGGTAAAGTGCCTTAATCACACATGTCATACTTCATTTCTGGCACCCGGAAATGTATATGTTGTGGTAATTCCCGATATTTTTAACAACAATGTGTTCGATATTTTTCAACCCAGGGTAAGTAAAGCCAAATTGGTTGAAATTCATGATTTTGTGAACCGGCTTAACAGTATGCAGGTAAAAGTAAGAGTTGAAAATCCTGATTATGAAGAGGTAACTGCTGATTTAAAAGTTAAGTTTTATAAAGGTTACGATGAAAGTTTTTATCTGAAAAAATTAAACGAAGATATTATCCGGCTTCTTTCACCATGGGCATTCAGGGAAACTGCCAAAATTGAATTTGGTTCATCACTGCATATAAGCACACTCGTTCATTACATTGAAAAGCTTGAGTATGTTGATTATGTGGAAGATGTGAAAATGAGGGTTGAAGGAGAAATCACATCCCTTGCCAATGCGGGAAGCCCGAAAGCAATTTTGGTTTCGGCAAGACAGCATAATATTTTACCTGCAGGTGTGTAACAAAATTATTTTGAATAAAGTATCATGCCAGATAAAATAAAAAATATTACAATTTCTAAGAATGTGGCTACCGGCGATGACCTTGATTTTGCATTTCTTAAAAGCAAGGGACTGGAATATATTGAGCAGATAGCCGGCGATTTATGGACAGATTACAATAGCCATGACCCGGGAATTACCATTCTGGAAATGCTTGCTTATGCCATAACTGATTTGGGAAACCGGATTGAAATGCCGGTAAAAAATATTCTGGCACCTGCAGATGAAGAAGATGGCGGTATTGACAAACAGTTTTTTCATATTTCGCAAATTCTTCCTTCAATGCCGGTTTCTGAAGATGATTACCGGAAACTGTTTATTGACATTGACGGGGTTAAAAACTGCTGGCTGATACAGTACAAAAAGAATGTTTATGCTGATTGTAAAAACAACAGGCTTTCTTATAACCAGGAAGATTTTAAAGATGTTGATGATTCGCAAAAAAAGGAGTTTCAACTGAAAGGTTTATATTCGATATTGGTTGATTTTGACGAATTTAATGCGGAAAAATATCCCGATAAAACAGCTGTCAACAATGAAAAGGAAAGAATTTACGGGGAAATAAGAAAAAGATATCACCAGAACCGTAATCTGTGTGAAGATTTGGTTGATATTTATGAAGTAGAAACCCGGCCATTTTCAGTATGTGCATCAATAGAACTATATCCTGAGGCTGATGAAGAGCTTGTTCATGCAAAAATATTGAGAGCCGTTGACAGTTATTTTTCCCCGCCCCTGAAATTTTATTCACTGAAGCAGATGCTGGATAAGGGATATAGCACCGATGAAATTTTTGAAGGGCCTGTTTTGGAAAACGGTTTTATTGATTCTGCCGAACTTGCAAGTGCCCGGCTCCGGACCGAAATTCGCCTGTCGGACATCATAAACCTGATAATGAATATTGAGGGTGTTAAAGTGATTAAGGATATCATCATTAAAGATTGTAAAAATTCGAAAGATAAAGGCGATTCATGGATTCTTTATGTGGAAGAGGGCAAAAAGCCGGTTCGCTGTGCCGACAGTGCATTCAGCTATTATAAAAATGTTTTGCCGGTTAACGTAAATTACAAAAAAGTAAATTCTTACATAAAAGAAATTGAAAATGCCGAGAGGGCAGAACAGGAAACAGCCAGATATAATATGTTCCCGGAAATACCTGCCGGAGAATTTCTGAATACAAATGATACCACCACAATTCAAAATGATTTTCCAGATACCTACGGAATCGGGCCGAACGGACTTTCTTCAAGCGAATCTGATTCTCGAAAGGCTCAGGCAAAACAACTGAAAGGATATCTGCTTTTTTTCGATCAGATACTCGCAACCTGGTTTGCACAGCTTGGAAAAGTTAAGGATTTGCTTTCGGTTGACGGAAAATTAAAAGAAACCTATTTTACTCAGGCAGTCAGGGATATTAAGGATTTTTCTGAACTGGTAAATGATTATCCTGAAGAAGATACTGCTGCACTGACTGACAGGCTGCTCTCTCCACTTGACAATAAGGTTGAAAGGAAAAATACAATACTGAATCATCTGATTGCACGTTTTGCCGAAAAATTCAGCGAATATGCCTTTCTGATGAAACAGTTGTACGGCAGCCATTCAGAAGAAATTGTACTTGAAACAAAACAGGCACTGCTTGGAGATTATGATAAAACCAGCATGCATCGCGGGAGTGCGTTTAATTATTACATGCAGCCGGAGCAAAATCTCTGGAATACTGATAATGTTTCAGGTGTCGAAAAAAGGATTTCACGGCTT
This sequence comes from uncultured Mariniphaga sp., assembly GCA_964643695.1. Lineage (GTDB taxonomy): Bacteria > Bacteroidota > Bacteroidia > Bacteroidales > Prolixibacteraceae > Mariniphaga. The sequence continues at coordinate 16,531 of CAZXTX010000021.1, forward strand.
TCCGGAATCAAAAATTTCAAAAGAAGAAACTTGTCGGAATCTCATGTTGAAATATATGACTTTTTGGATGTTAAAGGCAATAAAGTTTACAGGTGGCGGATCAGGAACGAATCGAATGAAATATTATTAACTGCTACCGAAAATTATCCGAATATACCCCTGGCAGAAAAGGAACTCCATTTGTCGGTAATTAAGATAATTGAAACAGCTGAAGCAACTGTGGAAGATGTTTTTAAAATTGAAGAGATTGTTGATGAAGTAATTATCGGAAATCTTCAGGTTCAGGTTTCTGATACAGGCAGATTTTCATTTAATGTGATTAACCGTGATGCCAATCCTATGAGTACCGACTGGGTTATTGCACGGCAGTATCTCTATTATGACACAGTCGAAGAGCTTAAAAGTGCGATACTCAGGTTTATAAGATTTATTGTTCATGATTTTAGCGAAGAGGGAATTTTTTTGATTGAGCATATTTTACTTCGCCCTGATGTGACAAAAGAAAATGTTCCTTTAGGACAGTTCATGAAAATATGTGATGGTGACTGCGAAAGCTGTTATCCGGTTGACCCGTATTCCTTCCGTGTTACTGTTGTTTTGCCCGGGTGGGCCTATCGTTTTGCAAATACCGATTTTCGTGAATTTCTTGAAAATCTGATTCGAAAAGAATTACCGGCACATGTACTTGCCAGAATTTGCTGGCCGGGCCACCGTAAAAATCAAATACCGGAAAATGAAAACGATATATTACAATTTGAAAATGCATTTAAGGAGTTTCTGTTCGAAAAAACAAATCTGGAACAGGGGCAGAACGAAAGTAAATTAACAAAATTAATTGAAACAATGTATAAACTCAACTCAATCTATCCCTCAGGCAGATTGATTGACTGTGATGATGAGGATGACGAATTAAAAGGCAGGATTATTCTTGGCCGGACAAACATTGGAAAACTTTAATAAAAAGAGCTATGGCATCAAAATTAACCGAAATAACAACCCAGTATCATACTTTTACGGATGACCAGGTGTTGACAAAAGACCAGCTAAACGGATTTATCAGCTATTTTGAGGATCAGGATCGCATGACTCGTGTCTTTCTTACCGGTGTCGGGATTGTTTGTGGGTTTAAACTTAAAAATGTTTCGGCAAAAAGTATAACAATTTCTCAGGGGGTTGGTGTAACTACTGACGGGGATTTGATAACGCTGCAACAGCCTGTTTCGTCAGACAGCATAAAAAGTTTTGTGGCCGATGAACTTGTCTTAAAACATTATCGGAAGTTTGATGATAAGTTTGCCGCATATCCGTTTTTTCAGCGTATCAATAAAATTGAATCCAAATTTGCTGTTAAGCAAATGGAATTGCTGGAACTTCTTCCCGAACCGGCAGATAAATCACAGCCTCTTGAAAAACTTACTGATTTGAAGGATAAAACAGTTTTGCTGTATCTTGAATCGTATGCCAAAGAAGGGGATTTGTGTACAACCATTGACTGTGACAATCAGGGAATTGAGCAATTTGTTAGATTGCGCTTTTTGCTGGTTTCCCAGAAAGATGCCGATTATATCGCCAAAAGCGATTCAATATTTTCAAAGCATAATGTAGCTCAGGATTTTATAAAGTTGCCTGAACTTGCTGTTCGAAGAGTGGTTTT
>CAZXTX010000022.1:0-1229 GCA_964643695.1 uncultured Mariniphaga sp.
CTGATTGTTTTCATAACAACCGGCCAGTTGTTGTCTCCTTCAAGAAGTTTAATATTAAACCCCTCCCATAATCCTTTTTCATTCATCAGCTTTCGACTGTATTCCTTGATATGGAGTTTCATGATGCGGTCGTTGAGTGTTTCAAGCCAGTGCTCGGGCCAGCCGTACCGCAATACATTGCCGATGTCGAAATACCAGCCAATAAGCGGATGGTTAATTTCATCAACAAACCGTTTTGCCTCCACCGGACTTATCAGAAAGTTATTCCACACATTCTCCAGTCCGATCTGCATTCCTGTTTCTTCTGCATAGGGTATCAGCTCACGAATTGTGTTTAAAGCAGTATTGTATGCCTGCTCATATGAAACCTTTTCATTTACCACTCCCGGAACCACCAAAACCGTGTCACCACCAAACTCTTTCACCTCCTGTAAAGATTCTGCAACAGACTTCACGATTTGCTCACGCACCTTAGTATCTGGATCTGACAAAGGCTTTCCCCAGTGATCTTTGTTAACGACACTCGGCAATTCAATACCGGATCTTTCTTTTGCCCTCAACACCTCCGATTTATTAAAATCCACAGGACTGTTTAACTCAACCCCGTCAAATCCCAGATCTTTTACAAGCTTAAACTTATCTTCCAAAGACAAATCTTCCTCTATCATTCCATATCCCAGCCCTTTTTTAAGAGTAACTTTTCCCGAAGCTTTTGTTTCTGTAAAAGCAGCCGAAGCTGATTTTCCCGGAATAAGTGACGCTCCTGTTATTAATGCAGCTGATTTAAAAAAATCTTTTCTGTTCATGTCTATTTATTTATTTAAATTTTGTAATGCCCGGAATTGCAACAGGAACATCATACTTTAAATTCATCGTAATTTTTTCGGGAGCCAGTTGCTCCATTGAGGACAGTGCCTGTTCATAATTTTTTAAAAAGAGTATTACAAGATTCCATATGTTTTCAGGATTTCTGCCAAATCGGGATGAGTGCGGGCATAATCGCGCAGGGCATTGGTGAGGTTACGAGTTTTGTCGGTAGCTTCCTCTGCTTTTACAAGGGCAGGTTTTAGAGCAGTACGTCGGTCCCAAATCATATAACCCAGAATAAACATATTAAAAGTTATTAAAATACCAAATCCCCAAAAGAAAAGTGTTTTTAAATCATCAATTTGTTTCTGCTGAGATTCCAATCTGGCATTCATTTCGTTACGCAACGAATTCATTTCATT
>CAZXTX010000022.1:1329-16795 GCA_964643695.1 uncultured Mariniphaga sp.
ATTGTGAAAATGATTATAACAAATATAGACGAATTTTTATAAATTTCAACTATTCACCTGTTTTCACAGACATCAAATTTTGCTTAATTATTTACGCAAACAGGGTTATTTCTATTTTGTAAAGAGTTTTTGGAAGAGATCAGTACCACAACTTTAAGGTATAATATGACATTACAACAAAAATGAAAAAGAGGCCTCTCTTTTTGGAAAAGCCTCTTTTCATTAATAAAAAACCTGATCTCTGATTACGGTGCCAAAACCACTTTTACATCATCAAATCCAAAGCGGAATGTTGTTTCGGTTACACCAATGTTTGGCCCGCCAATAAATCTGAATTGAGTTTCGCTGGTTACTCCAGAAACGGCAATACTGCGTTCAGCATACTGAGGATCAAACGGACTATAGTCAGCTCCAAACCAAATTGGCCTAGTAGGACCATCTGTATTATTATAATTACCAATCATAAACAAAACTGACTTACTGTCAATAATTTCACCTCTGCTTGCCTGTTTACCATCAATAGCAAAAGGTTCCGAGCCGGCCTTAACTATTTCTGTTATTTCTCCGGGCCCTATAACTTCAACAATAAAATCATTGTCGTCTATAGCTCCGGCTGCTGCCGACATATAGCAATGTGCCAAAAATGAAACTACCACATTGCGGGTTCCTTCTATATTAGGCATTTTGGGAGAAATCATATCACCGCTGCATGCCGTTTTTCCAAACTTGGCATAATTGAGACGGCTGTAAACCCATGGCTGTACGCCTCCTCCTGCATCTGGTGCGGGGGTACTTGTCCATCCGTTAAGGGTTCCGTAGGTAGCTTCCCACGAATCAAATCGTTTTTCGCCAGTGCCTGTATAGGCTATCGGAGAAGCACCGGCACCAAGCCAGTCAAAATTATCAAAGAATACAACTGCTGAATTTTGCGCAACTTCAATTTGTTCCCAAATATCATCCGGAAAATCAGTTGCATACACTGTTAAAACTGTTGACAATTCAGTTTCAGTGTAATTTGATCCGGCTTTTAACATAAGCCCGGCTTCGGTTTTTTCTGCTGTCAGCCATCCGTCTTCAATCTTAAAATCCCACTCATCAACATTTGTGTCAATTTCAATGATTGCTTCACCGCCATCAGTTGAGAATGTATATTCCGATACAAGCGGTTCAATTTTAATTGATGAAATCTGACTAAGCGGGATTTCACGATCAATACTCGGGAAGTTTGCTGATGTAATATTGAGCGTAGCCGTTCTGATTTGGGGAGTTCTGTTAAAGGGTACTTTAATTAACAGCCCTGACTCTGTTTTTTCTACTGTAAGCCACGATCCGTTCTCCAAAGAAAAAGTCCAGTCATCAACCGAAGTATCTACTTTAACTGCAATTTCTGCACCTTCGCCCGGAACTTCAATGGCTTTAGGTGAAATATTGAGATAGGTAGCTCCCTGAATAACTGTAAGCATTTTATTAACTACCGGAAATTTGGAGGAAGTAATTTTCAGTACAGCACGCCTTTCTGCTTCGCTGTTTGATGTAACTTCCAAAGAAAGGCCGGATGAGGCAGGTGTTGCAGTCATCCATTCCTGTTCTTCCAGCTCCCATTCCCAGTCAACATTTGCATCAATGTTAAGAGATACAGTTCCGCCACTGTTTTTAATATTGATAATTTCTTCTGGCGATACTGTTAAAAATGGATTATCCACTTTATCCGTACATGACACGGAGAACAGTGTCAGCAGGAAAAAAACAAAACTTAATTTTAATAAATCTTTTTTCATAATGATTATCTCATTTTAGTTGTTAAATCTTTTGGCCGGTTCATTGTTTCGGAATATATGTTTCCAAATCTGTCGGTCACCTTAATTAAAAGAGTTGAATTCGGGTTTGATGCCCTTACTTTAAAAAAATGTGATGTATTGTTTGAAACGAAAGTGCTGCTTGGCTCAGCATTCCGGTTAAGCCGGGCAATCTCGTATGATATAACATGAAGCGGGTCTTTTGCATAAACCCGTGTTACCGGCAGCTCTGTGCCATTTTCGGTTACTGACACTGTCCAGTCCCTGTCATATCCCCAAACATTAATAAGCACTTCATTATTATTGCCTGCCACAGCATAATCACCGGCATATTCCGGCACTTTGGCAGCATAGGTGGCATTTGCCATTGGTGCATATTTTTTTGCGGTAATTTCAATTGAATTTAAATCATAAGTTCTAAACTGATAATTCCGCTCATACCCCACGCTTTTATAGTACCATTCCACATTATTATTATCAATTTCCCACACATTATATCCTCCCACGGTACCATCCTTACATATATGATTTCCCGCATAGCCGTTGCTTCCTGTCCACCACCATGTTGCGCACACTGCAGCTATATTGTGTTCCATAATAGCATCAGAATATACATAATTATAGTTGTAATGTGTATGTCCTGTAAGTATATGAACATTTGAAAAATCTGTCAGACAGTCAATAAACTCCTGCGAATTACTTACCCTGAAGTTGCTTACGTTATTATTTACGTCAGGCGGATTAAACAGCTGTATATGAAACCCTATCACAAGGGGCACGTCTTTATCTTTCACAAATTGCAAGTCCTTTTTCAGCCATTCGATCTGTTCCTTAACAATACGGGCGTTATAATTCCGGCTTCCCGAAACACCAGGTGCTCCTCCGGTATTAATATATTCAGTATTGTCCAGTACAACATAATGAATATTGCCCAGATTGAATGAATAGTAATTAGGACCAAGATGTTTAATATATTTCCGTTCAGCCAGCCAGTCACCTGCTCCGTAGGGATCATGATCATGATTTCCCATGGCATTAAATACCGGGGAATTAATCCTGTTCATTTGATGCACATAATGTTCAATTGTAAAATTATTTGTGTACCAGAATGAATCCCACGAAAGGTCACCAAGAGTAAGGGTATAAACTTTTGTTCCTTCTGCTTCATATCCCGCAATAACATTATTTATGTCGGTAAGACAGCTTTCAAACTGAACAAGATCGTTAATACGGTCTGCCAGATGCACATCAGTCATAACAAGCAGGGTGTGCTTGTTGTTATCTGCCTGCGTAAGTTCAAAATCGCAACGTTCAACAACATTTTCCAATTCGCTTAATTCTTTGTAAAACTGCGGTACTTTACCTTTTAAAGGAACTTCATAATTACCGGGTACCGAAATAAATACATAGCTGTTCCTCTTTTTTGAAGATAAATAGTAAATCCCGTCAGCATCGGTAACCGTAACTTCATCACCATCTGAAACCACAACTCCGGCTATCCCGGTATTATTGCTGTGGCACCAGCCCTTAACGTTCATTCCCTGCTTGTTGGGCAGGTATCCGTCCTGACTGACATCAACCACAATATCATCAAAACCTTCTGCTGAAATTGTAACTATGGTATTTCTGCCGGCTACGCTGCTATTTCCTTCAATAATAATGCGCAAATTATTTTTACTTCCGCTCTGTACTTCAGCTTTACACCATTCACCGGCTGACTTAACCGTAAATTCAATGTTTGAGTTTATGGTAAGCAAACGCGATTCGCCGGCATAATCAAAATGCTGTGATTTCTGATTTGCAGAAACATCAAAATAAGGTTCTGTTCCGTATTGTTTTACATTAATGTTTATATCGGGTACAGAACCTGCTGAAACCGAAACTGTTGCAACACGATGCTCAGTATTTTCATTTTTACTGACTGAAATCACAAGATTGCTTTCTCCGGTTTTTACATTACACCACTCTTCAGAAGATAGTGCCGTAATTGAAACATTACCGGTAAAAGGTATTGTTTCAGTTCCCTTTTCAGCTGAAAAAGTTACAGAAGTGGTTTTAATATCTAAAAAAGCATCCTCTTGTTTGGGTGTACAATTTGCAAATATCAAAACCACCAGGAAATAAAACAGAAAATCTTTCATTCTTTATCATTTAATTGCCGGAAGGAAAACCGGTTCCCTCCCGGCAATCTGTTAAGCCTTAATCTTCCTTATATTGTAATCTTAATTCCTCACGCATTTGTACTGTTTCGCCATTTGCTTCGTATGAATACGCAATCAGGAAAACTTTATATTTTCCGCCCCAGTCATCAGTTTCAATTCTGAATATATTTGGGAAATCCGGGTCTTCTTCCTGCTGAACCACCAAATCTTTATATGAAGCCACAGTTACTTTGTTGTCAGCTCCCACCTCCAGAGTTACGGCATACTGATCAAAAGTTTCCGCTTCAGACTTGAATGTTATGCTTCCCGCCATCATTCTTACTTTGTTTTTAGTAAGCGGTTGCACCGGCTTTGTACCCTGCGCAACTGATCCGTTAAAAAATCCGCGCATAGTATAATATGTATAGCTTGAAGTTATCTGTTCCGCATAAAAGTTTTTAATCAGAACCTGATAAAGCATAGAACTTTTTGTCGGATTGACTTCATAAGCTGACAAAGCACTTATGGAAAGAGGGATAAAGTAAACTGAATCGGGTGACAATCCGTCGGGCCTGATTTTTATGTTTAGTTTACCACTTCTTTCGCCTTCCGGAATTATAATGTGATAATCATCAATATCATACTTACTTTTTGGTAAAAGCTTTGCATATTTTGTAGTATCAACATCAAACATTCCGCCATTATAGGCACTTAAAGGTGCATTGTCTTCTGTTATGGTTATTTTAACATCAGTTTCCACCGCACCAGTTCCCCCACATGAAACCGAAACAAAAGTCATATTCTCACCACCCGTAAGTTCCTGTTTATCTTCCAGAATATTATAGTCATCGCTGCATACAAAGGCGATTACCTTTTTATACAGTTCTTTTTCAAAAACTTCATTTGTATTGCATGCTCCCAGTAAGAATATCAGGGAAGCAGCCAACCATATATGTTTTTTCATCATAATCATTTTTTTATTTAATTAATTCCATCCCGGATTTTGATCTAAAGAAGGTAAACGTCGGGTTTCACTTCTCGGTATCGGCAGGAACATTAATCTGCGGTTAACAACACGCCCGTGAATGGCAGCTGATCCCGGCATAACCCGCTGGTAAAATGCATCTTTATCAGTTGCGTCAGTATTCATACCCATAATAGGCTCGCGCTCTGTTTCTTCATAAATACCCCAGCGTCTTACATCATAATATCTTCTGTTCTCATGCATAAATTCCACCATACGCTCCTGTTCAATAAGTTTTTGAACAACAGCCGGATTACCTAACTCCTCATTGGTAATACCCGGCAGCCCTGCACGGTGACGAACCTGATTGAATGCCCATTTTATCTGAGCCTCATCTCTCATAAATGTAACTGACTGTCCGTCAACCTCAACATTATGAGAGCCGGTCAGATTATTCAGTGCTTCTGCATAGTTTAATAAAACCTCTGCATAACGGATAATCGGATAAACTTTGTCCATTACACGTGCGGAAGCACCTTTCATTGCATCCATCGGGTGATACCATTTACGCAGCACATAACCTGTAATAGAGTAGTTGAGCGGTTCGTTGGAAGTACCTCTTCCGTCTTCGTCGTAAGCGTAATATTTGGCAGTATGTTCACGAACTGCCGCATCGGTGGTTGATAAACAGGGCCAGAATGCTTCATTAAAACCAACACTGGCATAAAAACGCATTTCGCGGTTATTGTACATATTGAAAACTCCTGCATTCAGTCTGTACCCTGAAAATGTTTTTACCACATCGGTATAACCGGATTCTGAATAATATCCATCAGAAACTGCTTCATTAATTGTACGTCCGTCATTCATCCTGTATGCATCAACCATTTTCTGGGTTACTGCAAATCTTCCCCAGCCTCCCAAAGAGATCGGATGAGGCCCTCTAATCAAATATTTTATTTGCTCAGATCTGCGTGCCCATATAAATTCATCTACGTTAGGAGCAGCACATTCACCATTAAACAGCTCGGAATATGAACGATAGTGGTCAATTCCGGCAGCACCTTCCGGCCATTCTGATCTGTAATCAGGGTCACTTATGGCTGTTTGAGGTAATTCGGGTGTATTATTATCAGCTTTAACCGTATAAAGTTCATACATTTTTCCTCTGTCCGAAGGCATGTCGATAACACGTTTTGCTGCTGCTGCTGCCTGTGCCCAGCGGTATTCGTCCTTTGACTGTGAAATATAGTGTACTCCGTCTGTTTTGCGGGTCCAGTTGCTGTAGTATCTCCGGCCTATGTCGCCACCATTAAACAGCGGACTTGCATGAATGAGGCGTGTACGTGAAACTAATGCCAGAGCAGCTCCGCGGGTCGGCCTGCCAAAGTCCATAATTGCAACTGACGCCGGCATATCCCTTGCGGCTGTTTCAAGTTCAGAGCAAATGTATTCAACAGTTTCGTCATAGGTACTTCTGGTGATATCGTAATATTCCAGTGCCTCATTATTTGCAATAATTTCATCACCAAGCAAAATAGGCGGCCCGTAATCAATCAAAAGATTGTAATAGGCATAGGCACGCCAGAAACGGGTATAACCTTCAATATACCTCCGGTCGGAAACCGTCATGTCGGTTGGCTGATCTATATTTGCCAGAATAGTATTACACTTGCGGATTACCTTATAATATGTACCCCATGTATTTAATTTGGCAAGATTATCGGGTGAGGTAAATCCATCGGCAAAATTTGTACCTTCATAAACATTATTTCCCTCGCGAAAATTAACGGTTCCCTCATCGGTTGCATACGGCCCGGGGGTATGATTCTGCCTGAGAGTATAAGCCTCATCAGGAATCAGGGCTGCGGTTCCCCACATATATGCCTCAATATAACGTTTATTAATAAAAGCGGAATCTATTTTAAATTCATCATCAAAATAGTTATCCACATTTAAAAAGTCCTTGCAGGATCCTAACAGCAAAACTGATATTACAGCCAGTCCGGCAGCTGTACCTTTTATGATACTGTTCATATATTTTTTAACTTTTTGCATATTCAACATTTTTTACAGATTAATATAAACTTGCAGGGAATATACAGAAGGAATCGGATAAACCCGTCCGTTATACTGTGCCTGTTCCGGATCGAACATTTTCATTTTTGACCATACATGCAGGTTTGTTCCAATAAGTTGCAGGTCAATTGATGAAATTTTTATTCTGTGCAAAGCCGGAGTATTTAAATTATAGTTTATGGTAACTTCCTGCAAACGAAGGTATCTTGCGTCATCTTTCCAAAAATCCGACTTTTGCGAGTTATTATTATTTTGTCCGTACTGTAAACGGGGGAAGGTAGCATTCGGGTTCTCAGCCAATGCCGGGTCAATACCATGTTCAATTGCATAATCCATAGGAATCCACCGGTTTTTCGGATCATTGGCCATCGTAAGTACGTTTCCAGAAACTCCTCCGTAAAACGGCACATATCCCATTCCGTTGGCATATGACAATCCGCTGTGCCTTACAGTCTGACCAACATTGTAGTAGTCAACACTTCCTGTACCTTTAAACAAAGCTCCTACAGTAAATTTTTTATATTTTACCTCGCCGCCAAATCCATACATTAATAATGGATATGTACTGCGTGAAAGCGGAACCATATCATTTGCATCAATTTTTCCATCGCCATTAACATCTTTGTACTTGATGTCGCCGGGCATATATATACCAAATGTCTGTACAGGACTTTGTTTAATATCTTCCTCATCTTTAAATAATCCTAACGACTGGTATCCACGATGAACAGAATTTGGGAATCCGGCATGAAACAGGTAGGGATATTCCAGATATGACTGTTCCCAGTTTTGTACTTTTGTATCGGAATATGTATAGTTTCCTCTCAGTGTCAACACAACATTCTGGTTAAGTTTCTGTGTGAACGAAATATTTCCGTCAGAACCAAAACTTCTCATTTTCCCCACATTACCATAAGGCATATTTGTCAATCCCACATATTCGGGTACCTGTGCCCTTGGCTGAAAAATTCCGTTTCGCTGGTCATTGAAAAAGTCCACAACAAACGAAACTTTATCGCTGAAGAAATTTCCTTCAATACCAATATCAGCTTTCGTAGCTTTTTCCCACATCAGGTTATCCGCACCAACTCTTGATTCAGTTAAAGTTTCAACTTTGCTGATTGATTCATAAATTGAGCTTTCTGTTAAAGTTGCTTTTGTCATATATGGGAATCTGGTGTTTCCGGCAAGTCTGTCATTTCCTACAGTACCATATGAAGCCCTGATTTTGAAAAAATTAACCCAGCTCATATTGTCCTTTACCCACTGATAACTTGTAGGAACCCATCCTAATGCAACTGACGGGAAGAAACCGTACTGACGTCCGGGCTGAAAGTTTTCAGAGCCGGTATATCCAAAGTTAAAGTCAACCATATAGGTATCCCTGAAACTATATGTAAACCGGCTTGAAAGGCCCTGATATCTAACAGGAATTGCAGTCATGTTATTTGTTGACTCTTCTGTATATTTCATATCGTTCAGATAAAAATATACGAGTGCTGATGCCCGATGATCGGTTGCAAATACGCGATCATAGTTAAGTGTTGATTCAAAATGGTATTTTCTGTACTGATTTGTTGATTTTGAATATGATGCGGGAGTTGACTTAACCATTTCCCTCATAACCAGTGAGCCATCGGCTCTTCTCTCAAGTGCCATATATAATGCAGGCTGAATAAAACGTCTTTCAGTAAAGTAGTTGTCCACATCATAAGCCCCCTGTGCCCTTATTTTCAGGCCTTTTGTAATCATAGACAGGTCCTGATTCAGTGCAATGGTCATTTTACCCTGATATGTCTGATTGCTGGCTCTCCCTGTGCGGTTAATCATCACATAAGGTGAAGAACTGTCATTGGTTCCGGCAGCCGGCAACATGCCATTTGAGTAAACAGCCGGGAAATAAAGCGGGTTAAGCTGTGACTGTGCAGTCCATATATAGTCTGTATTTGCCGTACCCGGCTGATTCCTTATCGAAAGATAACCATCGGTTCCAAAAAACACCACTGTACTGTTAGTAAGATTAATATCAAGGTTGGTTCTGAAACTGTATGTATTATAACCAACATTGGATGCATACGGGCTGTTTTTTTCAAATTTATAAGCTGCCGATTCGCTTGTACCGCCAAGGCTGAGAAAATATCTTGCAACACTTCCGCCACCTCTCGCACTAACATAATATGACTGTTTGAATGAATTTCTGTTAAGTACCTCATCCTGCCAGCTGACATCAGGATACATGTCGGGGTCAAGATTATCCTTTATAATTGCCAGCTCCATGTCGCGGTAAAGAGGTGTTTCACCTCTGACCAACATTGCCTCATTGGCAAGAAGGGCATAATCATATGCACTCAAATATTCAGGCACCCTGTTTAAATGTGACAGTGAAAAATTTGATCGTGCAGTAATCTGAATTTTACCTTCTTCTCCCCTTTTTGTAGTAATAAGAACAACTCCGTTAGCTCCTCTTACACCATAAACTGCGGTTGCAGAGGCATCCTTCAAAATTGAAAAGCTTTCAATATCGGCAGGGTCAATTGAGTTAATGTCGCCTTCCAGTCCGTCAATAAGTACCAGTGCGCCGCTGCTGGCACCAAAAGTACCGATACCGCGCACCCAGAATTCAGATATATTTTGTCCTGGTTCACCACTGGTCTGCATTGAAATAACACCTGCTACTTTTCCACCAAGGAGGTTGGCCACCGATGTTGTGGGTGTTTGTAAATCTCCCACCTCTATACTGCTGACTGCCGCTACTGATGAAATTTTACGCTGAGTGGCTCCCAGACCAACTGCTACAACTTCTTCAATTTGATGAGCAGCTGCAGAAAAAGTTATTTTCAAATCACTTCGTTCCTCGGTTACCAGATGTTCAACTCTTTCATAACCCACAAAAGAGAAAACAATCATGTCTCCGTGTGATGCCTTTATGCTGAATTTTCCGTCTATGTCCGATATTGTACCAATGCCCACTTTGTCTTTCAGATAAACGGTGGCACCGGGAAGAGTTTCGCCGGTGTCATCATAAATAACACCTTCCATGGTAAATCTTTCCTGAGCGAAAAGAGTTACATGTGCAAAAATAAACAGTAAAAATAAAATTAAATTCTTTCTCATAAGATGTTGATTTTTAGAATATTTTATTCAATGGATAATTTTCTTATTCGTCTGTTGTTACGGTCAACAACATATACTGTTCCGTCCATGCCAACATCCACGGCACTCGGATTTCTAAACAGTGCGTCCTCTTTTCCGCCGTCTTTCATTCCTGCCTGTCCGGGAATTCCAAGAACAGTTTCAACTATTCCGGTAGCCGGATTATATCTTCTGATACAATGGTTTGCATAATCAGAAATATAGCACAGCCCGTCAGGATCAAACTTCAATCCGTAAGGAGTGTTAAACAGTGCCTGTTCAATAGGCCCGTCACGATGGCCTGCAGTCATACTTGTATTCAGCCTTTGCCAGGTATTCTCCGGGTCTCTTACATCCATTCTCCAGATACCGTGGCCAACAGTTCCGGCATTATAACCTGCTATATACAGCATATTCGGGTCCTTTGAATCGAAATCAATCCCGATACTGGTTCCCTGCTGCTCTGTCTGGTAAATAACCTGTGCTGCACCTGAATTTGGTTCAATCTTAACAATCTGACCGGTTGAATAACGAGTGTACATATGCTTGTCGCCCTGATTATACCCCATATAATTTCCGGAAACGGTAGGAACAGGATACTGGCTTGTTCCGACATATTCCGCAGTTCTGTACCTTGGAATCCATCCGTTTGCAGGGTCCATAACAGCATATTCAAGTGAACCGATACGAACGGCAGCAACCAAAACACCGGTTTCCTTGTCGCAGCAAACTCCTTCAAAACGGGCATTTGCAACATCAGGGAACTGATAAAGAATTTCCATCAGATTTTCCTCTTCATTAATTCTTACCCAGCCGGCACTTGAATAACTGGGAGCTCCTGAAGCCGGATTATCCATCCCTACAAAAATATTGTCATGCTGGTCAACTGCCATCTGGAATGGAGAAACCTGAGACTGTTCAAGTGCTCCCGTACGAACGGCGTTTGTACCGTCACCGGCAACAGTGGTAACAGAAATTGTTATTTTATATTTAAATTCCTGATCATAAATAACCGAATCTTTCCCTACAACCACTGAAATAGTGCTGACTTCGTCTGTGAGGCGCGGAACCACCACATACATCCGTTTTCCACTTGAACCGATAACGGCAGCCTGCTTTTTATTAAAATAAACCTTAATGTTTTTTGGGTCAGAACCGAAATTCTCTCCCTCAAGTATTACCTTTTCCCGTATCCTGCCGGAATCCGGAAAAAATGAAAGTAGTTTCACCGGCTTCGAGGGGTCATATTCTTCCTTCGTAATGCCGGATTCATTGTCATTGCATGCGAAAAATAGTGCTGCAAACAACAAGACACTCAAATAAAGCAACTTTTTTCTCATATTTCTAAGTAATTAAATTAATTTATTAACTTGCTGATTATTATCATGTTTCTATTGATAATCTCCGTTTTTCAGTATTCCATGTAAATGCAATAAACAGTATTGAAATTGCACTTGCCACCAGCAATAAAATGAATGTGGCATCCCACCCCATATGCTCGGCAATAAACCCGATTACAATATTTGCAAACAATGCTCCTCCCAGATACCCGAAAAGGCCTGTTAATCCGGCTGCGGTTCCGGCTGCTTTTTTAGGCACCAGATCAAGTGCCTGAACACCTATAAGCATTACCGGGCCATAAATCAGAAAACCAATGGCAATAAGTGCAAAATTATCAATCATCACATGTCCCGGAGGATTTTTCCAATAAACAAACACGGCCACCATAACCAAAAGCATATATATAATAATAGTAGGTGCACGCCTTCCCTTAAAAATTTTGTCGGATATTACGCCACACAATAAAGTTCCGGGAATACCTGCCCATTCATAAAGAAAATATGCCCAGCCGGTTTCGTCCAGGTCAAAATGCTTAACTTCATGAAGATAGGTCGGTGCCCAGTCCAGAACACCATACCTCACTAAATAAATCATTGCATTTGCTATTGCAATCAGCCATAAAAGTTTGTTTTTAAATACATAAGTAAAAAATATCTCTTTGGTTGAAAGCTCCTGTTCATGGCTCTCATCATAATCTCTCGGATAATCGTTTTTATATGCTTCAATATTCGGAAGCCCGCATGATTGCGGTGTATCCCTTACCAAAAGATAAGTAATCATTGATACTCCTATTGCCAGCAGTGCCGGAAAATAGAGTTTGCTCTGCCAGTCGCCAAAAATTGCAACACCTGCAATGGCAAGAGGCCCGATAAGTCCGCCCCCAATATTATGTGCAACATTCCATATTGACATCTTTGTTCCCCGTTCACGGGTTGAAAACCAGTGCACCATCACACGTCCGCAGGGAGGCCATCCCATTCCCTGAAACCATCCGTTAATAAACATTACGGCAAACATTACGGCTACCGATGATGTTAAAAGCGGAATTGTACCAAAACCAAACATTACAAGTCCTGAAAGCAGCAATCCCAAACTAAGAAAAACACGGGCATTGCTTCTGTCAGAAATACCTGCCATTATAAACTTGCTCAATCCGTAAGAAATAGAAACCGCAGCAACAACAATTCCAAGTTGTCCTTTGGTATATCCCTGCTCAATAAGGTCGGGCATAACCAGCGAAAAGTTTTTTCTTACAAGATAGTAACCGGCATAACCAATAAATATCCCCATAAATACCTGCCATCGCATAAACTTATAGTGTGAATCTATTTTATGCTCGGGCAGCAATTCCTTATGAGGAGGAGGTGCTAAAAAATTTCTCATTTTAAATTTTAAGGTTTTTATATCAGTTCATTACATATCCATTGGCAATGGTGGTGTATTCCAAAACCTGCTCTTCGATCCATTTATCATCCATGCCCATTTCATCAGCCATTATTTTTGCAACTTTTGGTGCAACTTCAATTGATTTCCGGGCATCCAAATATAACAGACGTACCCTGCGCGCCAGCATATCGTCAAGTGTCATGGCCATTTCGTGTCTGACTGCCCAAATTACCTGAGCTACAGTAAAATCATAATTTTCATCTAATTTTTTGCCAAATTCCGGATTCTCTTTTTCAAGCTTTGATATTTCATCCTGATCGCTACCGTAAACATACTTCCAGTTGTTTCTGTCGGCATCGGTTGTTGTTTTATAACCGTGAATTTTCATTTTTTTGGTAATGCACGGTTTAAATTCGATTTTATTTTTCTTGATTGCCAGGTCAACCGTTTCTTCAGCCATAATTCTGTAGGTAGTCCATTTACCGCCGGTTATGGTAATCAAACCTGATTCGGAAGTTATCAGCTTATGGCTTCTTGAAATTTCCTTGGTTTTTGATTCGTCAGAAAGTTTTTTTGGTGCGGCAAGAGGCCTGAGACCTGCAAACACACACAGCACATCTTTTCTCTCCGGTTTTTTCACGAGAAATCTGCCGGCAGTTTCAAGTATGAAATCAACTTCCTCTTCCAAAGCAAAAGGCTCTAAAACAAACTCTTTAACAGGTGTGTCGGTTGTTCCTAAAATTACTCTGTTGTGCCACGGAACTCCAAACATTACACGTCCGTCACTGGTTTTGGGAACCATAATGGCATCGTCACCACCCAGAAACGATTTGTCAACCACCAGATGCACTCCCTGGCTCGGACGGACAAGCGGTTCTTTGCTTTTGTCGTCCATTTTAATAATATCATCTACAAAAATTCCGGTTGCATTTATTATACACGTTCCTTTCAGTTCAAACTCATCATCTGCCAGAACATCTTTAACTTTCACTCCCGAAACCTTGCCGTTCTCATCTTTTATCAATGAAGTAACTTCGGCATAATTCACAACCGCGGCATCATGCTCAACAGCAGTCTGTACCATATTTACGGCGAGTCTCGAATCGTCAAACTGGCCGTCGTGATAAACAACTCCGCCTTTTAACCCGTTTTGCTCAATCTGGGGGATTGCCTTAATCACACTTTTTTTGCTCATCGGAAGTGAGCGTCCCAAACCGAGTCGCCCGGCAAGCAAATCATAAACAATCAATCCTGCAGTATAAAACGGTTTTTCCCACCAGGCATAATTGCCAATTATAAAGCGCTGGTTTTTAACAAGGTGAGGAGCATTCTTTCTAAGATACCCTCTTTCACGAAGAGCTTCCCTGACAAGTGCAACATCACCCTTCTGAAGATAGCGCACACCGCCGTGAACAAGTTTGGTGCTCCGGCTGGAAGTAGCTTTTGAAAAATCGGATTGTTCCAGAAGAACAGTTTTGTAACCGCGGGAAGCTGCATCAACTGCAATACCCAGACCGGTGGCACCGCCGCCGATTACAATAAAATCCCAATTTTCGTTTTTCTTTTCTTTTAATTTGCTGATAAAGTCTGATCTTTGCATGGTATGAAATTGATTTTTTTAAAAAATAAAGAAATCTTATCTATGCAAATATAAAACAATTTTAAAGATGCGAAAAGAAATGAAAGAAAAAACAATGCATATTGAAATTATTTTGTTTCAAATTACTTCTGAAACGAAACTTTTGTTCTTTTGATAATAAAAACTTATTTTTAAAGACTAAAATCTTATCAAACTATTATGAGAAACATCGCAAAAAGACATAAATTCATTTTATCTGAACTTGAAAAGGATGGATATGTCCGGGTGAAAGAACTCAGCGACACACTGGGAGTTTCGGAAGTTACAATCCGAAAGGATTTGAAAGAGTTAGAAAACAGAAAGCTTTTGTATCGAAGTCATGGCAGTGCAAGTCCTCTGTCTTCTTTCATTGGCGAAAGGCACATTGATGAGAAGGAAAAAATAAAAACCGAGGAAAAAAACAGAATTGCCGAATTTGCCAACTCACTTATTGAAAAAGATGACCGCATTATTATTGCTTCGGGAACAACTGTTTTTGCACTTGCACGAAAAATAAACAATCAGATGCCTGTAACAATAATAACCCCTTCGGTTAAAGTTTCACTTGCACTGAGTTACATTGAAAATATTGACATTATCCAACTGGGCGGTGCAATGCGTAAAAGTTCCGCATCCGCAATCGGCTCCTATGCCGAAGACCTGCTAAAGGAGATGATGTGCAACAAGCTTTTTATGGGAGTTGACGGAATTGACCTGGATTACGGACTAACCACCAGCGATCTGGGGGAGGCTCATCTTAACCAGTGTATGATTGAATCTGCACAGAAAGTTATTGTTTTAACAGATTCAACAAAATTTGGCAAAAGAGGATTTGCCAAAATATGCAATATAAATATGGTGGATATTGTAATTACCGACAATAATGCACCATCCAATACAATTCAGATGATGCGTGATCAGGGAATCGAAGTATTTTTAGTATAAATATTAATTATGAAGAAAATTATTTCACTTTTCATTATTTCAGCAGTTTTTTCATTAACCGCTT
>CAZXTX010000023.1:0-7451 GCA_964643695.1 uncultured Mariniphaga sp.
ACAAGGGAGGCTTTCACTCCCTGTTAAAATCGCGGCTGAAAGCCTGGTCTGTCGGCATAATCAGGACATCGTCAATATTTACATGATTTGGCCTTGTAATTACAAATAATATTGTTTCTGCAATATCTTCGGCATATAGAGGAGTAAAACCATCATAAACAGCATTTGCCTTTTCTTCGTTTCCTTTGAATCTGACTAATGAGAATTCTGTTTCAGCTGCACCCGGAGCAACAGAGGAAACTTTAATTCCATACTTCAGAAAATCCAGACGCATACCCTTGGTAAGAGACTGTACTGCATGTTTTGTTGCACAGTAAACATTTCCGTTGGGATAAGTTTCGCGACCTGCAATAGATGATATATTTACAATATGGCCGCTTTTTTGTTCCACCATCCGGGCAGAAATCAGTTTGGTAATATATAGCAGGCCTTTAATGTTGGTGTCAATCATGTGTTCCCAGTCATCGGTATCGCCGTTGTCAATTCTGCTTAGGCCGGCTGCAAGTCCGGCATTGTTTATCAGAATATCAATCTTTTTCCAGTTTTCAGGCAGATTGTTAATTGCTTTTTCAGTCTCCTCCCTGTCTCTTATATCAAAATTTAATGTATGTACTTTTGACGGGTTTTCATTCTCTATTTTTTCTTTAAGAGCTTTTAGTCTGTCGGAACGCCGTCCTGTAATAATCAGGTTAAAATTGTTTTGAGCCAGCAGAATTGCGGTAGCTTCACCGATTCCTGACGTTGCGCCTGTAATTAATACTGTTTTGTTCATTTCTTCATATATTGTTGATAAAAGCCGAAAATAAAAAATTTACCTAATTTTACGAAATGATGGGTTACTTAATTAAATTTGCAGCTTCTTAATATAATTAAAGACCGTTAATATGAAAGAAACAGTAAAGCCTGAAAGTAAATTTGACCCGGATTTGATTCCCGAGCCGGTTGATATTGAGGATGTGATATATTCACTGATGGTTAATCCTAATCTTTCCACAATAAACTATTTTAATGATTTCGGCGAAGCCGGTTATATTCCTGATTTAACAGATAATGAGGAAAATGAGGAGATAGGTTTTTTTGATATTGATGGTTGTGAAACAAGTATGGTATTAAGTACCCATGCTTTTCATCATCATTTGCAGATTGATCCTGAAAAAGCCACTGAGATTCTTGTTTCAAGGGCTGCCCGCAAAATGCTTTGTATTGGTGCGGAACCGGAAGCGGTAAGTGCGCTTTTGTATCATATTAATTTTGCAGATGTTAAGGGGCAGTATATTGCTTCGGGTGCCAAAAGGGGACTTGAAAATGCAGCTTCAAAATTTGGACTGAAAATTTCAGACAGAAAGATCAGATTTGACCATTTTTCCGAACACGGGCCGGTTACACCAACCATAATTATCAGTATGGTCGGAATGGTAAAAGACAGAAGTAAAATAATTTCACATTCATTAAAGAAAAAAGGCAACAATATATTTATGATAGGCCGCCCGGTTGATGACATTGGAACTTCAGAGTATCTTGAATTTTATCATAAAATAGCGGACTCACCGCTTCCGGCTTTCAATATTGAAAATGAGATTTTGATTCATAAGGCACTTAGGGGGCTCCATCGTGAAGAGTTGCTGATGAGTGCAAGTCCGGTAGGAAAAGGAGGATTGTTTTTTACACTTTTAAGAGCAGCAATTCCCAGCGGACTTGGTTTCGACATTACAACCGATGCCGAAACTCGTATCGATTCATTCCTGTTTGGTGAAGCAATGGGGCGGATACTGGTGGGTGTATCTTCTGAAAAGATAAACCGGTTTGTAGATTTTATGACTGAAATTAAAGTGCCGTTTTTTACGCTTGGGCATGTAACCCGCGGAAAAATTAAAATTGACGATAAAGTTTTGGGGTATTCTGATAAAATGACTCCTAAATCATAAATTTTAAATATAAGCATGGCTGCGGTTCCCTATAAAAATTCAGATCAGAGTAAAAAAGGGCAGGTAGAGGATATGTTCGACAATATCTCTCACCGGTACGATTTTCTTAATCACCTGCTCTCCTTTAACATTGACAGGTTGTGGCGCCGTAAAGCTGTAAAATTGCTGAAGCCTTATGCCCCTGAAAAAATATTGGATGTTGCCACCGGAACTGCTGATTTTGCAATTGCAGCTGCAAGGCTGAGCCCTGAAAAAATTACCGGAATAGATATTTCGGGCGGGATGATTGATGCCGGCAGAAGAAAAATTGAAAAAAAAGGGTTAAATAATCTGATAGAGCTGATAAAGGCGGATTCTGAAAATATTCCTTTTGATGACAACATATTCGATTCGGCAATTGTAGGATTTGGTGTGAGAAATTTTGAAAATCTTGAAAAAGGGCTGAAGGAAATAAAACGGGTTTTAAAACCCGGAGGAGTGTTTATGGTGCTGGAATTTTCAATTCCGCGAAACAGGTTGTTCAGGGCGGTGTATTTTTTTTATTTTCTGAAACTTGTTCCATGGCTTGGCAGGCTTATTTCAAAGGACACGGATGCATACACTTATTTGCCTGAATCGGTCAGGGAATTTCCGGATGGCGAACGATTTTTGGGAGTTCTTGAAAATACAGGTTTAAAAAATTGCAAAAGCGTACCGCTTACTTTAGGAATAGCAGCAATTTATATGTCTGAAAAACCTGAAAACAGGGAACAAATACAATAAAAATTTACTTTATTTGTTTTAAAATGAGTAACTGAGTTTTAGATACGTGAAAAAGAGACTGCCGGTCATATTAATTTTGCTGATATCGTTGTCTGCATACGCTCAGACAAATGTTGTAAACAATCTGACGACTTTTGATGAGAAGCCGATTCATTTCGGGTTTTCACTTGGTTTGAATACTCTTGATTTTGGGCTTACCCATTACAGGGTGATTGGTGATAATCCTGACTTCAGACCTTTTGTTCCTGTTTATGCTGATGAAAAACAAATAAACGGAGATGATTTTGTATATGCCGATATTATCAGCCTTATACCGGGATTTACGGTTGGAATTGTAACCAGCCTCAGGCTTTCAAATGATTTTAATTTACGCTTTTTACCGGGGTTGTCATTTGGTGAAAGACAGTTAACATACAATTACAAAGTGTGGGACAGAGATTTGGTTTCATCTCAGGATTATTATTCCATAAAGTCAACTTTTTTAGATTTTCCGCTGCTGATAAAATATAAGGCACGCCGGATTAACAACGACAGGCCTTACATTGTTTTTGGCCCGGCATACCGTCAGGATATCAGCCGCACCGGAAGAGAAGACCTGGTACGTTTAAAAAACGGTTCATACTATTTTGAGCTGGGTGCCGGCTGGGATCACTATTTTACTTTTTTTCGGTTTTCAACCGAGCTGAAGTTTAGTTTCGGACTGAATAATGTTCTCGGGGATCCGCCCGGAGAAAATCAGCGTCAGTATTATACACATGCAATAAAAGATTTGCGCTCAAATATTTTTACACTGGTTTTTCATTTTGAGTAAGAAACTCATTTCTTAAAAATTCATTACAGATAATACCTGCCGATACTGCCACATTTAAAGATTCTGCCCCGCCAAAAGAGGGGATTTTTATTTTTTTGTCAACTTGTTTTGCCACTTCGCTGCTAATTCCCTTACTCTCATTTCCTAAAACAATTAATGCATTTTTAACCGGTTTTTCTAAATAAACAGGATTTCCGTCCAGAAAAGTTCCGTAAACCGGAATACCTGATTTTTGTATAAACGGCAGCAGCAGGTCAAATTGAGTGTAAACAGTTTTAACTCTTAAAAAAGAGCCCATTGTGGCCTGAATAACTTTCGGGTTGAAAACATCGGCCGTATCTGGTGAGCAGAACAGATAGTCAGCACCAAACCAGTCGCAGGTTCTGATAATTGTACCAAGGTTTCCCGGGTCCTGAATTTCGTCTAAAAACAAATAAAATCCATTTAATTGTTCCGGAATTCGGTTTTGAGCCGGAAGAGCACAAACGGCAAGGCTGTTTTGGGGCTGTTTTAGCAGGCTTGCCTTTTTGATTTCACCGGCAGCTGTTTCTGTAACAAGCTTTACCCTTGAAACAATATTTATGTTTGCTGTTATAAACTCGGGTGTTGCAAAAAGCTCATTAACCTGAATATTTGACTTTAAAATTTCAATAACCGTTTTATCACCTTCGGCAAGAAAGCTTTGTTCTTTCAGTCTGTGTTTTTTGTATGCCAGCGATTTTATTAATTTTATCTTGTTTTTGCCAATCATCGGAAGCCGGTTAAAAATGTAATGATAAATGTTTCAAATTTACTCTTTCTCATCCAAAACACTTCATTATTTTTGTTGAAAATAAAATAAGAGAATTGAATTGTAATATTAAACCATATTTACTTATTGCCGGAAAGTTTGCAGTTATTGTTGTTGCAGTATTGCTTTTTTCATGTTCACCTGTAAAGCATGTTCCGGATAACAGGTATCTGCTCAACAAGGTTGAAGTGAATGTTGATAATCCTGCAGTTATCAGGGAAGAGGCAAAAATACAAATCAGGCAAAAAGAGAATTATAAAATTTTAGGTTTTGCAAAATTTCATTTGTGGATGTATAACCTGTCATCCAAAAACAAGCCTGAAAGCTGGCTGAAAAAGATAGGTGAACCTCCTGAAGTTTTTGATGAATCTCTGGTTGATGCCTCTTCGGAAAGGCTGAAACAGTATTTGGGGAATAAAGGATTTTTCAGGGCAAAAATTGAAACTGAGATTTCTTTAAATGAAAATAAAAAAAAGGCTAATGTGAATTATAAAATCACTACCGGTGAGCAGTATATAATTCGAAATATTAACTATCACATTGATGATCCTGTTCTAAAAACAATTTTTATAAATGATTCGGCACAAACGTTTATTTCACCCGGAACCCCCTTTGATTTTAATCTGCTGGAGGAGCAACAGACAAAAATTGTAAATTTATTTAAAGATGAAGGATATTATTATTTTTCTAAGGATGATGTGAAATATTTGGCAGACAGCAGCTTGTATAGTAAGGAGGTTGTTCTTGATTTATTTGTGGGAAGTTCATTGCCACAGGATGATTTAAAAAAGTTCAGGCCATATTATCTGAATAACTTTTATATTTCTGTAATACCCGGTTCAGTGTCGGTATCTTCGGCGGCAAATATTGCAGGAGAGCTTACCGATACGGTTCGCTGGGATAATTACTCATTGTTGTCCGGTTCGGAATTCCGGTACCGTACCGGCCTTTTTCGTAATTTGCTTCAGATGAAAAGCGGAAACCGGTATCGTATTAGTGATGCACGCCATACTTTTGATGCATTTAACCGTTTGCGTCAGTTTCGTTTTGTGGATATTCAGTTTGAAGAACCCTTTATGGCTGCCGACACAAATCTGCTTGATTGTTATATACGTCTTGCACCATTGAGTAAACAGGCAGTTTCGTTTGATATTGAAGGTACAAATACTTCCGGAAATTTGGGGGTTGCCGGAAATATTAATTATCAGCATCGAAACCTTTTAAGGGGTGCCGAAGTTTTGCAGCTTAATATTAAAGGAGCAATTGAACGCCAGCAGCGCACAAGGGGTAATGTTACAGAGTATTTTAACACACGTGAGATAGGCCCGGAGCTGAGTCTTACTTTTCCCAAAATTGTCGGGCCGAGGCAGTTGGTTAACGCTTTCTGGAACCTGCTTCCAAAAACAGTGCTCACATTCGGATATAATTATCAGCGCCGGCCTGAATATACGCGAACAATTTCGAGTGTAAGATTCGGATATGACTGGATGACTTCCGAAAACATAAAACAAATCTGGAATGTTGTCGATTTTAATATGGTTAAACTTTATAAATTCGATCCTGAATTTATTGACCGTATTAAAGACCTTTATATAAAAAGCAGTTTTACAGATCATCTTATTCTTGCATCTGGTTATTCATTTATATATAATACCCAGCGTTTGGGCGTAAAGCAGAATTACACCTATTTAAAATTTAATGCTGAAATGGCAGGAAATCTTCTGTATATGCTGTCTGAAACATTTAATGGTTCTTATACACAGGTTGTTGATTCAATCGGGCCGGGCTCGGCATCCTTCTATACTCTTTTGAACACACGATTTGCACAGTATGTTAAATCTGATGTGGAGTTTAGGTATGGCCATATAATTGACAAATACAACAGTGTGGTTGGCCGTGCTTTTCTGGGTGTTGGCCTGCCTTACGGAAATTTTGATGTTTTGCCGTTTGAAAAAAAATATTTTACCGGCGGTGCCAACGGAATCAGGGCATGGCAGGTTCGTTCGCTGGGGCCGGGAACATATAAGGCTCCCTCTACTGATTACCCGAACCAGTCGTCTGACATAAAGCTTGAAGCAAATTTGGAATACAGGTTTGAACTCATGAAATTTTTAGAAGGTGCATTGTTTTTTGATGCAGGAAATATCTGGGCTATAAATAAAAAAGATAACAGGCCGGGTGCACAGTTTAAATTTACCGAGTTTTATAAGCAGATTGCTCTTGGTACAGGAGCAGGCTTCAGATTTGATTTTAATTATTTTATTTTTCGGTTTGATTTGGGAATGAAACTTCGCGATCCTTCACAGGCTTCCGGCAAAGGATGGACTGTGGGACACCGAAAACTTACCGGTGATGATTTTAATATTTCCTTCGCAATAGGTTATCCGTTTTAACACAATGCATATTTCATGATTAATTTTCACGGAATAAAATATTTTTTTGCATTTTTAGGCCTGATTTTTTGAACTTTGCAAGCTGATAAAAGTTTTAGAAATAAAATATTCTGATTTATATGTCTGAAGAACCTGTAAAACGTGATTCCTTTGGTTCCCGGTTTGGGGCTATAGCTGCAACGGCAGGTTCAGCCATAGGTCTTGGCAATATCTGGCGCTTTCCGTATGTGGCCGGAGAAAATGGCGGCGGCGCATTCTTAATTGTATATCTGGTTTTTGTGTTTTTAATAGGAGTTCCGGTAATGTTGTCGGAATTTACAATAGGGCGGAGTGCCCAGAGAAATGTGTTTGGTTCATTCAAAAAGCTTGCGCCGGACAAGCCCTGGTATTTTGCCGGGCTGATGGGAGTGGCTGCTGCCTTTATGATAATGGCTTTTTATACGGCAGTGGCCGGATGGACTCTCGAATATCTTTATCAGTCTGTAATAAATGGTTTTAGTGGTTTGTCCTCTGCACAGATGAACAATAAGTTTTACGATTTTATAGGAAATCCGCTGCGTCCGCTTATCTGGTTTTTTGGTTTTATGGCACTAACGTCAGGCATTATAATGGCAGGTGTTCAAAAAGGCATTGAAAGATACAACAAGATATTAATGCCTTTACTGTTTGTTTTACTGATAATTCTGGTTATAAGATCTGTTACACTACCCGGTTCAATGGGAGGTATCTCTTTTTTGTTTAAGCCCGATTTTAGTAAAATTACGGGATCA
>CAZXTX010000023.1:7461-8775 GCA_964643695.1 uncultured Mariniphaga sp.
AACCATACTTGAAGCTTTGGGGCAGGCATTCTTTTCACTGAGTATCGGGATGGGAACGCTTATTACTTACGGCTCATATATTCAGAAGAAGGAAAATCTCGGAACTACTGCTTTTTCTGTGGCTGTTGCCGATACTCTTGTGGCAGTGCTGGCCGGAATTGCAATTTTTCCGGCAGTTTTTGCTTTTAATCTTGAACCAAATTCAGGTGAAGGACTGGTATATATTACACTTCCAAATATTTTTCAGCAAATGCAGGGAGGTTACTTTTTTGCAATCGCTTTTTTTATTTTGCTTAGCGTGGCAGCCCTCACTTCAACAATTTCTGTTTTAGAAGTTATAGTGGCGTTTTTTTCTGAAGAACTGGGAATTAAACGTAAACAGGCCACAATGTTGTCAGTGGTTTTAACTTCAATTTTGGGAGTGTTTACAGTGTTGTCATTTAATACAATGTCTGATGTCAAAATATTAGGATTAACGTTATTTGAACTGTTGAACTTTACATCAGCCAATATTCTGCTGCCGCTGGGAGGTTTTTTGATAGTTCTGTTTGTTGCATGGTATATGGGAAAAGAAAATGCTAAAAAAGAACTTTCAAATAATGGAGATCTGAAAGTGAAATATATTTCCTTTTATGTTTTTGCCATCAAATTTATTGCTCCGCTGGCAATTGCATTTATTTTTATGCAGGGATTGGGTATTATACATTTTTCATAATTGCAATTTTATTTTTTGGTTTTTAAAGTCACTGCTTGAAGATTTTATTACAATTAACCCTTTAATATGGCAATGAAGGAACCTTTCAGACAAATAATCAAAGAATATTTTACTTTTTCAAAAAAGGACAGAAACGGACTACTTGTTTTGTCCTTTATCATAATAGTATTGCTTGTTATAAATTTCATTGCAGGTAAAATAGAAACAAAACCTTCTGCACGCTTTTTGAAAATTGTTGAAGAGTTGAAAGAATATGAAAGTGCCGGTGCTGAAGTTCTCTCTGATAAAGTCTTTTTTACTTTTGATCCCAATACAGTATCTGCCGAAGAGCTGGATTCTTTTGCTATGCCGTCTAATATTAAAAGGAATATGCTCAATTACCGGCAGGCAGGAGGGATTTTTAGAAAGCCTGAGGATATCCGGAAAATTTACGGAATGAATGACAGTATTTTTTCTGAAATAAAAGGTTATATATATATTTTGGTAAATACCGAAAAAACGGAGGAAAAGGATAAACCAAAAGCTGAAACAAGGGAAATTTTGTATAAAGCTTTTGATCCTAATTCTGTAACGAAAGAAGAATTGCTAAATATGGGATT
>CAZXTX010000023.1:8875-16763 GCA_964643695.1 uncultured Mariniphaga sp.
TGTACGGGATAGGCCCCGTTTTTGCCTCACGAATTTTGAAATACAGAAATCTGCTCGGAGGTTTCTATTATAAGCAACAGCTTACTGAGGTGTACGGCTTTCATAATGATCTGTATAATCAGATAAGAGATATGATTGAAACAGATACGTTACTTGTAAAGAAGATAAGAATAAACTTTGCCGAATATTCAGAACTTATACGGCATCCATACATAGAAAAGGAACATGCCAATGCAATATTAAATTATCGTCAAAAAAACGGCCCCTTTAAAAACATCGAGCAGCTGCCGGTTCATGGACTGACAGATACGGCAACATTCAGGAGACTCAGGCCGTATATTACCTGTCGTTAAAAAACTTTAAAACAGGTGATATTAATAGGAAAGTTTATTTTTTTCTGTTAAATTTGATTTAAGTTGAAAAATTTCTAAATTTGCGCCTCAATTAAAAAACGGTTAAAGAAATGATTGTTATTCCGGTCAAAGAAGGCGAAAATATAGAAAGAGCCCTGAAGAGATTTAAAAGAAAATTTGAAAAAACCGGCGTTATAAAGGAACTGCGTGAACGCAAGAAGTTTACAAAGCCTTCTGTAAAAAAAAGAGAGCTGGTTAAAAGGGCAAGATATATTGAAAAATTACAAAGCCAGGAAAATTAGTTTTAATGATTCCTGGTATTAGCTAAACAGATGAATGAGTTATCAGGAATCGTTTATCAGTTACCTTAAGTATGAGAAGAGAGTTTCTTCCCATACAGTAACCGCATATCAGAAAGACCTCGATCAGTTTGTGCAGTATTGCACTGATATAGTCGGGGAATTTGATATTAACGGGGTAAATTCAAAAATTATCAGGAGCTGGATTGTTTCGTTAATGGATAATAATTATTCATCGAAGTCGGTAAACAGAAAAATTGCATCAGTAAAAGCATTTTTCAGATATCTGATGAAAAATGAACTGTTGGAAAATAATCCTTCCGAAAATGTTCTCCTGCCAAAAATCAGAAAAAAGTTGCCTCTTTTTGTTGAAGAAGACAGTTTGCACCATTTGTTGGATGACGGTTATTTTTCAGATGATTTTGCCGGAATCAGAGACAAGCTGATTATTTCACTGCTTTACGGAACCGGAATGAGGCGTGCGGAACTTTTAAAATTAAAAGATTCTGACTTTAATAAAGATGAGTTTTTAATAAAAGTTACCGGAAAAAGGCAAAAGGAAAGAGTCATACCCTATCCGCGCAGTATTAACAAGCTGCTTGAGCAATATATTAATATAAGAAACAGGGAAGTCGAAAGAAAAACACCATTCCTGTTAGTTACAGAAAAGGGTGAGCCGGTTTATGAAAAATTAATTTACAGAGTTGTAAACAATAATTTAAAACTTGTTACCTCGCTGGAGAAAAAAAGTCCGCATGTGTTGCGCCATTCGTATGCCACTCATCTGATGAATAACGGAGCAGACCTCAATGCCGTAAAAGAATTGTTGGGACATTCAAATTTATCGGCTACCCAGATTTATACACACACAACATTCGAGAAACTTCAAAATGTATATAAACAAGCCCATCCAAGGGGTTAATTTAAAAAAGTGTTACTATGGAAATTACAATTAATTCATTGCATTTCACGGCTGATAAAAAGCTGGTGGATTTCGTAAATAAAAAAGTAAATAAACTGGATACCTTTTTTGATGGTATTATTAATGCAGAAGTAACATTAAAAGTTGTAAAGCCCGAAACGGCAAAAAACAAAGTTTCAGAAATAAAACTTTCAATACCTGCCAACGGCTATCTGTTTGCCAAGAAACAGGCCGATACGTTTGAAGAAGCCACTGATTTGGCAGTGGATGCTCTTCGTAAACAACTAAGTAAATTTAAAGATAAGCTTAAGACTAAATGAAAATATTTATTTTAAAGTGTTTTTTCATTTTTTTAAAATAATATTTTTTACATTTGCACACCCTTTTCGGGGGGTACGTTTCAGAAGCTGTTGAATTTAAGGTGGTTTCATCAATTTTCTTTGTTATGTGATATTTTGTCCGGGAGCAGGAAAATTGTTTTTTTGAACATTTATACTTTGAATTTAATAATAGAGATTAATTATGTCTTCAGTTTCTGATAAAATTTTGTAATTTTGCAGCGCAATTTTTTGCTGCTATAATTTGCGGGAGTAGCTCAGTCGATAGAGCATTAGCCTTCCAAGCTAAGGGTCGCGGGTTTGAGTCCCGTCTCCCGCTCATTTACAGGACCGGGGTTTTGATCAGGCTCTTAACTCCTGTTTCCTTTTAAAAGAAGGCCGGAGTAGCTCAGGGGTAGAGCGCATCCTTGGTAAGGATGAGGTCATGAGTTCAATTCTCATCTTCGGCTCAATGAATTTAGATAATTATTAAATATTTTTGGAGTTATGGCTAAACAAACATTTGTAAGGGACAAAGAACACGTCAACATAGGTACAATTGGCCACGTTGACCACGGAAAAACCACCCTCACTGCTGCTATTACCAAGGTATTGGCAGACAAAGGCCTTTCTGAAGTTAAATCTTTTGATGCAATTGACAATGCACCGGAAGAAAAAGAAAGGGGTATTACCATTAATACATCGCATGTTGAGTATCAGACGGAAAAACGTCACTATGCTCATGTTGACTGCCCCGGACACGCCGACTATGTTAAAAACATGGTTACAGGTGCTGCCCAGATGGACGGTGCAATTATTGTAGTTGCCGCAACTGACGGCCCCATGCCGCAAACACGTGAACATATTCTGCTGGCACGCCAGGTAAACGTTCCAAAACTTGTTGTATTCATGAATAAAGTGGATATGGTTGACGATGAGGAATTACTGGAGCTTGTAGAGATGGAAATCAGGGAACTTCTTGATTTTTATGAGTTTGACGGTGACAATACTCCTGTGATTCAGGGCTCTGCACTTGGTGCACTGAATGGTGAACCGCAGTGGACTGAGAAAGTTATGGAACTGATGGATGCAGTTGATGAATGGATACCTGTTCCTCCGCGTGAAGTTGACAAACCGTTTTTGATGCCGGTTGAAGATGTTTTCTCAATTACCGGACGTGGTACAGTTGCCACCGGACGTATTGAAACAGGAATTGTTCATACAGGTGACGAGCTTCAGCTGATTGGTCTGGAATCCAAAGGACGCAAAACTGTTTGTACAGGTGTTGAAATGTTCCGTAAAATTCTTGACGAAGGACAGGCAGGTGATAACGTAGGTTTGTTGCTGCGCGGTGTTGACAAAGATGAAATTAAACGCGGACAGATTTTGGCAAAACCAGGATCAATTACACCTCATACTACATTTAAAGCTGAGGTTTATATCCTGAAAAAAGAAGAAGGCGGACGTCACACTCCGTTCCATAATAACTATCGTCCGCAGTTTTATCTGCGCACACTTGACGTTACCGGTGAAATTAAGCTGCCCGAAGGCCGCGAAATGGTTATGCCCGGTGACAACGTTTCAATTGAAGTAAAACTTATTTATCCTGTTGCTCTTAACGTAGGACTTCGTTTTGCAATTCGCGAAGGCGGCCGTACTGTAGGTGCAGGTCAGATTACTGAAATTATTTAATAAGATTCGGTAAATCTTATTGAAAAAATATAAGTCCCGGGCAATATGCCCGGGACTGTTTAACGGAAAAACTCAAAAGGGAGAATACAGGTTCGATTCCTGTTTTCCGTACTAAAATATCAAAAGTAAAAATGAAATTTAAATTATATTTACAGGAGGCCTTTGATGAACTGGTTCATAAAGTTACCTGGCCATCCTGGAAAGAACTGCAAAGCAGTGCTTTGGTTGTAATGGTTGCTTCCTTAATCATATCACTCTTAATATTCGTTATGGATCTGTCATTCAGAAACGTAATGGGTTTTATTTATGGATTGTTTTATTAATTGAATTCCCGGGGGTCTAAAATGAGCGACACAGTAAAAAAATGGTATGTTCTTCGTGCACTTGGGGGTAAAGAGAAGAAAGTAAAAGAATATATCGAGAGTCAAATCGCTAATGGTGAACTGAAGGGATTTGTTGAACAGGTTTTAATACCCACAGAGAAGGTTTATCAAATCCGCAATGGAAAAAAAATCAGTAAGGAAAGAAACTTTTTTCCCGGTTATATACTTATTGAGGCTGCTTTGGTAGGAGAAGTGGTGCATATGTTACGTAATGTACCAAACGTAATCGGATTTCTTGGCGACACTAAAGGTGGAGATCCGGTACCAATGAGGCAAAGTGAGGTTAACAGAATTTTGGGAAGAGTGGATGAACTTGCTGAAACCGGCGAGGAATTGAATATTCCGTTCTTGGTAGGTGAAACCGTAAAAGTAATCGACGGACCATTCAACGGTTTTAACGGAACCATTGAGGTAATCAATGAGGAGAAGAAGAAACTGCAGGTAATGGTGAAGATTTTTGGACGTAGAACACCTTTGGAACTTAGCTTTATGCAGGTTGAAAAGGAGTAATAACGCTTTATATTTTTTTTATGGCAAAAGAAGTTGCTGGATTAATTAAATTACAGATAAAGGGCGGTGCAGCCAATCCGTCACCTCCGGTGGGGCCGGCATTGGGTGCAAAGGGAGTAAACATAATGCAGTTTTGTAAACAGTTTAACGGCCGTACGCAAGATCAGGCCGGAAAATTACTGCCGGTAATTATTACTGTTTTCAGCGATAAGTCATTTGACTTCATTATAAAACAACCTCCTGTAGCTATTCAGTTGTTGGAAATTGCAAAGGCGAAAAAAGGTTCTTCAGAACCTCATGTCAGCAAAGTAGGTGCTGTCACCTGGGAACAGGTGAAACAAATTGCCGAAAACAAAATGTCTGACCTGAATTGCTTTACACTTGAATCGGCTATGAAAATGGTGGCCGGCACTGCCAGAAGTATGGGAATGTCCGTTAGAGGAACTTCACCATTCAAATAATTAAAATTAAATCTTTTTTAAGATGGGAAGAATTACGAAAAATAAAAAGGCTTCTCTGGAGAAACTGGAAAAGGGAAAAACTTACACATTGGATGAGGCAGCCAAACTGGTAAAGGAAATTACCTATACCAAATTTGATGCTTCAGTTGATATTGATGTAAGGCTTGGAGTTGATCCGAGAAAAGCCAACCAGATGGTTAGAGGCGTAGTTTCTTTACCCCATGGAACAGGAAAAGATATACGTGTGCTTGCTTTGGTTACCCCCGATAAGGAACAGGAAGCCAAAGACGGCGGAGCAGATTACGTTGGTTTGGATGAATATATCGATAAAATCAAAGGCGGCTGGACTGATGTGGACGTAATAATTACAATGCCCCAGGTTATGGGGAAAGTCGGACAATTAGGACGAATATTAGGGCCACGCGGTTTGATGCCGAATCCTAAAAGCGGAACTGTTACCATGGATGTTGGTAAAGCAGTTTCTGAAGTGAAACAGGGTAAAATTGATTTTAAGGTAGATAAATTTGGTATTGTTCACACCTCAATAGGAAAAGTATCATTTTCACCCGATAAGATTCGTGAAAATGCCATTGAGTTTTTAAAAACAATTATCAGACTGAAACCAACTGCTGCAAAAGGCACATATATAAAAAGTATATATCTCTCCAGTACCATGAGTCCAGGTATTAAAGTTGAACCAAAGTCAGTTACTGATTAAAAAGAGGAAAAATGAAAAGTACAGAGAAACAAGTTATTATTAATAACCTGAAAGAACAAATTGATTCGTACAGCCATTTTTATCTTACTGACATCAGCGGTTTAAATGCAGAAAATACCAATAATCTGAGGAGACTGTGCTACAAACAAGATGTTAAACTGGTTGTTGCAAAAAATACCCTTTTGAGGAAAGCTCTTGAAAGTTCGGGAAAGAATGCAGAAGAGCTGTACGAAGTACTCAAGGGAAACACATCAATCATGTTCACCGAAACCGGTAATGTTCCGGCTAAACTGATTAAAGAGTTCAGCAGAAGGCATAAAAGGCCTGTTTTGAAGGCCGCTTATGTTGAAGAATCAGTTTATATAGGGGCAGAACAGCTGGATGCGCTGATTTCAGTGAAATCCAAAAATGAACTTATTGCAGATGTGGTTGCCTTGTTAAAATCACCAATGCAGACTGTACTTTCGCAATTGCAGTCCGGTGGTAATACAATACATGGTGTTCTTAAAACACTGAAAGAGAGAGAATAGTTATTTTTTTGAAAATTTAATAAAAGCAAATAGAAATGGCAGATTTAAAACAGCTTGCAGAAGAGTTGGTAAACTTAACTGTTAAAGAGGTTAACGAATTAGCCGGAATTCTGAAAGATGAATACGGTATTGAGCCGGCAGCAGCCGCAGTGGCAGTTGCAGGACCTGCAGCCGCAGGTGGTGACGCTGAAGTTGTAGAAGAACAAACTGAATTTGACGTAGTTCTGAAAGCAGCGGGTCAGTCAAAGCTCGCAGTAGTTAAACTCGTGAGAGAATTAACCGGTCTTGGCCTTAAAGAGGCTAAAGCTCTGGTTGATGAAGCTCCCAAGGCAATTAAAGAAAAAGTATCCAAAGATGAAGCCGAAGCGCTTAAAAGTCAGTTGGAGGAAGCCGGAGCTGAAGTTGAAGTTAAATAATAGCAATCAGACCTTTATTTAAAGGTTGAATGGTTTAGAATCTTGCATGGCAGGGTTCTAAACCTTTTTGTGTATTTATATTTCATTTTATTAACCTGTATAAATACATGTCAATAAATACAAAAACAGAGAGGATAAGTTTTTCCTCAACACAGACAAGGTATGATTATCCTGACTTCCTGGAAGTTCAAATTAAATCATTTAAAGAGTTTTTTCAGTTAAATTCCACTCCCGACGAGAGGAAACTGGAAGGGTTATGGCGTGTTTTTCAGGAAAATTTCCCGATAACCGATACCCGGAATAATTTTGTTCTGGAATTTCTGGACTATCAGGTCGATCCGCCCAGATACACCATTAATGAGTGTCTTGAGCGCGGACTTACCTATAGTGTGCCGGTAAAAGCCAGGCTGAAACTTTATTGTACCGACCCTGAACACGAAGATTTTGACACTGTTGTTCAGGATGTATATCTTGGTACAGTGCCCTATATGACTGAAAGAGGCACCTTTGTTATAAATGGTGCGGAAAGGGTAATTGTTTCACAGTTGCACAGATCACCCGGTGTTTTCTTTGGACAAAGTTTCCATGCAAACGGTACAAAATTGTATTCGGCACGTGTTATTCCGTTTAAAGGATCGTGGATTGAATTTACAACTGACATTAACAATGTCATGTTTGCTTATATCGACAGAAAAAAGAAATTACCTGTAACAACTCTTTTACGTGCTATAGGCTATGAGCGCGATAAAGATATTCTTGAAATTTTTGATCTGGCTGATGAGATAAAGGTATCCAAAAGCGGTCTTAAAAAAGTGGTGGGACGAAGACTGGCTGCCCGTGTTTTAAAATCGTGGATTGAAGATTTTGTTGATGAGGATACCGGCGAAGTTGTTTCCATTGAAAGAAACGAGGTGATAATTGACAGGGAAACAATTCTTGAAGAGGAACATATTGACGAAATACTGGATTCTGGTGCTAAGACCATTCTTATTCATAAAAATGATCAGCATCAGCAGGATTTTACAATTATATATAATACTTTACAGAAAGACCCGTGCAACTCCGAAAAAGAAGCAGTTCTACATATATACAGACAGCTTAGAAATGCCGAACCGCCGGATGAGTCCACTGCTCGTGACGTTATCAACAATCTGTTTTTCTCTGAAAAACGTTATGATCTGGGTGAAGTCGGCAGGTACAGAATCGATAAAAAGCTCGGACTTGAAATTGGCATGGAAGTAAGAGTATTGACCAAAGAAGATATTATTGAAATTATCAGATATATTA
>CAZXTX010000024.1:0-16651 GCA_964643695.1 uncultured Mariniphaga sp.
TGCATAAAAGAGGCCGCCATATCTTACGGCAGGTTCACCTACAAAGGACAGATAATTTTCCTTGTTTTCACTACGTTTCTAATTATGCTAAAATATTTCGGTACTCTGTACCTCTGATTTATTTTGCAATCACAATTCTACAAAGCTGACGGTGCGCTGCACCTTTCGCCGGAGGTAGTTTTTGTGGTAAAAAAAACAAATATCCCCTAATATCCATAAGTAATTATCTAGTATCAAAGGACATAATGACTCAACCCTTCATTCAGATATTTTCATCTCTTCATACATCAATTTATCTTATCAAACTTTTCAGATTTAGTGAATAATAGTATGTAATACTTCATAATTTTAAAATAATTCTGCCGGATTAATTCGCAAAAACTCTTCAACCGGGATTCCGCCCGTACCAACCAGCAAAGTTTTTTGAGGATTAAATTTTTCAGCAAAAAGAGTCATTCCGATATTTTCGGCTTTATAACCACTCTTTACCTCTATGGCAAGCACTGATTCCCCTTTTTCCAAAACAAAATCAACCTCTCTGCTGCCTTCACGCCAGTAGTACAGATTGTAACGCCCGGCTAATGAGTTGTTCAGCAGATGTGCACCTACGGATGATTCCACCAGACGGCCCCAAAATTTTGAATTGAAAATTGCATTATCAAAACGTTCATTGCTTTGAGATGTGAGCAGAGCGTTATTATACACCTGAAATTTAGGACTTGAAGCACGCTTGCGAACAATATTGCCGGCATATTTACCAATTCCGCCCAGCAAACCGCTATCCGACAAAAGTTGCAAGTAATTGGCCAGTGTGGTGGTATTTCCGGCATCCTGCAACTGTCCCATGATTTTAGTATAGGAGAGAATTTGCCCGGAATAGAGCGAGCCCAGTTCGAACAAACGTTTCAAAAGAGCCGGTTTGTCCACACGCGTCATCATCAAAATATCCTTTGAAATACTTGTTTCTATAAGCGAATCTTTTATGTAATTTTTCCACCGTTCTTCGTCATGTACGAGACTTGCCGACCCGGGATAACCCCCATAATAAATATATTGCTCTAAATTCCAGCCAAAAGCCACCTGCATTTCGGGATATGACCAGTGTCCGAGATGCATGGTTTCAAATCGCCCGGCTAATGATTCCGATAATCCCATTTGAATTAAAAGTCTTGAAGAACCCAAAAGAATTACCTTTATATTAGTTTTTTCGCGAGTATCTCTGTCCCATTGCAATTTGACAATTTCACTCCAGTTCTCTATTTTTTGAATTTCATCAAATACAAGGATAAATTCTTTCAGAGCAGATGCTTTCATCCTTAGCCTGGCCGATTCCCAAACCTGACTTATCCATAACGGACTTTTAGGCGGAGCAGCATCAGCCGATTCATACTGACAAGGTACTTCAAGTGAATCTAACAACTGTGTAATCATAGTTGTTTTGCCAACCTGACGCGGCCCCAGAACTACCTGAATGAAATTTCTCGGCTCTTTAATCCTCAGTTTAATTTGTTGCAAATAAGGCCTTTCAATCATATTTCAAAAATTTACTCAATATACTGAGTAAAATTACTCAATATTTTATGATGTCCAAATTCAAAAGGAAAATTAACAGACTAAAAGACAAATAGTTGATAAAATCTTTGAGACTCTAAGCCAAAGTCATACTATGACTTATACCGATTGGGAATTTACAAAACAGTTTGGACTATTTTGTAAATACAATTCGTATAAAAACTACACTTTATCTGGTAACAAAACCCTAAGGGAACTTCGAAACCCTTAGGGACTTGCTTTTTGCATAAAAGAGGCCGCCATATCTTACGGCAGGTTCACCTACAAAGGACAGATAAATTTCGTTGTTTCCACTGAGTTTCTAATTATGCTAAAATATTTCGGTACTCTGTACCTCTGATTTATTTTATTACTCTATTTCTATAAATATTGACGGTGCGCTGCACCTTTCGCCAGAGGTAGTTTTTGTGGTAAAAAAACAACAAATATCTACCTAATATCCATAAATAACCATAAGTAACAACCTAATATCCATAATCAGGCACCAATACAATACAAACATGAAACTGTCAGCGAATAAACCGAGTCCGAATGTTATTGCCAGACATTTCAAAAAAATCATACAAATACCACATATTTAACTTTTCGGTACAAGAGTGACAAACGGCACAATCATCTCTTCCATTGAAATTCCGCCGTGCTGAAATGTATCCTTGTAAAAATTGGCGTAGTAATTATAATTGTTCGGATAGGCAAAAAAGTCATTGCCCTGTGCAAATATGTAACTGGTACTTACATTTCTGTATGGCAGATATGCTTGTCTGGGGTCGCGCACCTCAAATACGTGTTTTGACTTGTAATTTAGATTTTTCCCCAGCTTATAACGCAAGTTTGTATTTGTTTCACGGTCGCCGATTACCTTTACCGCATTGTCAACCCTTATTGTTCCGTGATCAGTTGTTACCACAATTTTAATATTTTTTCCGGCCAGACTGCGAATAAGTTCACGAAGCGATGAATGGTTCAGCCAGCTGAGGGTTAACGACCGGTAAGCCTTTTCATCATTTGCAAGTTCGCGAATCATATCCATTTCGGTACGGGCATGCGAAATCATATCCACAAAATTAAAAACCATAACCGACAGGTCATTTTCAAGTATATTTTTCAGACTGTCAGTTATTTTATGGTCGCGGCGGATACCGGAAATTTTCTCAAAATAAAGTTTTTCCTTACGGCGGTGACGCTCAAGCTGTTTACGCAGCAGTTCTTCCTCATGCTTGTTTTTGTTACCCTCATTATCATCATCTTCCCACAAATCGGGATAAACCGTCTGAATTTCTGACGGCAACAATCCTGCAAAAATTGAGTTGCGGGCATACATTGTGGCTGTGGGCAAAATACTCATATACAGCTCATCGGAATCAATTCTGAAATAATCCTCAAAAACATGACTTATGCTCCGCCACTGGTCAAACCGCAGATTATCAATTACCAAAACAAAAACCTTGTCGCCGGCATCAAGCATCGGAAATATTTTACGCTGAAAAATATCAAAGGAGAGCATCGGCCTTTCACCAATATCCTTGTTCAGCCAGCCAATATAGTTTTCCTTTATAAATTTAAAAAACGACTTGTTGGCATCATCCTTTTGCATGGCAAGTACCTGATCCATCGCATTATCATCTGAAGCAGCCAGCTCAATTTCCCAAAAAACCAGCTTTTTATAAACATCTATCCATTCATTAAATGTGAGCCTGTCGTTAATTCGCATACCGATTTGTGAAAACTGGGTTTGGTATGCCGATGTGGTTTGGCGGGAAACCAGCCGTTTCTGGTCAATATTTTTTTTGAGTGAAAGAAGAATTTGCTTGGGATTTACCGGTTTAATCAAATAATCGGCAATTTTGGAGCCGATTGCCTCATCCATTATGTTTTCCTCTTCGCTTTTAGTAATCATAATTACAGGCACACCGGGCGACACTGATTTAATTTCGGTAAGAGTTTCCAGACCGGTCATTCCCGGCATATTTTCATCTAAAAAAATTATGTCAAAAAAGTTTTCTTTAACCATTTCAATGGCATCCAGGCCATTATTGGCGGTTTCAACCTCATAATCCCTGCTTTCCAAAAAGATTATATGGGCTTTCAGCACATCTATTTCATCATCAACCCAAAGTATTCGTGGTTTTCTCATATTCTGTCCATCAATTGTTTTCAATTGTTGTAAAGTTAACAACTTATTAAAAGAAGACGAAAAAGCTTAACAAACTTTAACCGGTTAATTACCGAGATAAATTTGTTTATAAAAATCCATGTAATCATTAATATTCCTTTCCTGAAGGAAAATCTCGAAATTTTTGTTTGAAATCAGGAAGTTACGGTAAGTTGCCGAGCCAAGCGGTGTATAAATATCACGATTCTGAACAATTGTGCGGGAATATCTGATTGCGGCTTCACTGTTGCGCAAACCTGAAACAACAATGGCAATCCTGAATTCATCAACAGCTGTTTCTTCAATTTTAAGCTCACTGTTATCACTTGCTCTATTATACTGCTCAAGTCCGTTAACAAACCTTGCCTTGTCAACCCCCTGCGAAGGAATTACAAACACAAAGTTATGCGGTTTTTCAATTTCGGTGCTGTATGGCCCGCTATAAGTCTCAGTTGCCGGTTCTGATTTTTCTTCAGCTCCGGCCACACCGGGCGGCTGTGCTGTTTCAGCAGTTTGTTCCGCAGGCTGCACAGATGTTTGCTGAGTTCTCTGAATATAATTGTTCCTGAAAAAATCAATATATTCATCTACTTTGTTTTCGGCAATAAGATTCTCAAGGTTTTCATCAGTTATCAGAAAATTACGGTAAGTTGCCTGTCCGAGAGGGTCAAAAAGCGAACGTGTAACCACCACTTTCCTGAAATAGGACATCGACTCATTAAGCGATGGAATTTTACCGATTACAATAAGCTGATAATCATCCAACTGCCTGACATTTGAGCCAAGATTCCATCCTCTGAACTCATTTCGGTTAAACTGGGTAAAACCGGTTAATGCCTGACGCATGGACAATCGTTTATCCTTTACTGCCAGAACAAAATTCTGAGCCCCATCAATATGTGGCGAGAACAAGTAATCGGCTGCACCTGTTTCAACCAGTCTAAATTCACCTCTTTCGCGCAGCATGGCATCCTCTTCGCGTGCTCTTGCCATCAGGTCTTCGGGCGAAATATCAAGTTCGTCATCAGTGAAATCGGAACCAATATAACGGCTGTAATTTTTCACAAAAAACTTCAGATAATCGGCAACAGACTTTTCGGAAAGTATTTGCCTGTAGTTTGTGGAAGAAATGGAAAAATTCACGTAATCAACTCCTGAAAGTGTCTGAAAAACCGGTGCCTTTCTTATAATTGCGCGGTGATAAATAACTCCGTCTTCCTTATTTGCAAGTGCCCTGACCACAACCATATTCATTTTTTCGTTCAGCGATTCTGTTTCAATATCAAAATCATATTTTGTGTAATGGTCAATATTATAGTTGGCTATATCAAACCTGAACCGGTTCAGGTCAACATTTGCCACATGCGGATAGGCAACAACAAAATAGTGAAGCAGGTCTTCATCATACGAGAATTTCCCGCCAAACTCGTCATTCTCCCTTTTATCGGCCAGCATCAACTCCTCATTTTGTATCTCTTCGTTAATATAACCCATGTCAACCAGTTTCTGATAGTCGGCAAGAGTGTTTTCCTGAATTAATTCCAGAATCTCCTTTGCAAGCGGTGTCGGTTCGGCAGAAGGCCACACTTCGATATAATTTTTGATCAGGGTTTCAAAATTATGCATATCGGTTTGTGTTCCGCGGGCAATGGCTTCCATAAATTCAATTTTGGGAACCACGGCACTGTCGGGCTGCATCTGCTTCATTGCATCAGCCAGTGAAATTACATTCCGGTAATTGCCATTCCGGTAATTTCTGAAAGTTTCTTCATAAATCCGGTTTATGCTGTCGGTACGTGCCTGCAATTCCACAAAAAAGTTGGGATTTACCAAATACTGAGCATATTTGCTTTCAGGATAATTTGAAATAATCTGATTTCTGAAATATCCCGAACGCTGGCTGTCACCCATCAGTTCGTATAAATCATACAAATCAAACAAAACCGAAAGGAGATAAATATTATTGGGGTATCGTTTCAGAAGCTCCTCAAAAGATTCGGCCGAGCGCGGATAATTGGAAAACTCGGATTTATAATATTTCCCTGCATTATAAAGCGCGTCCCTTATTTTGTCATGCGAAATTGCCATCAGCGAATCTGTAAGCGGAAGGTCCTGTGTATAATACTCTTTTTGCATGGGGTCTTCAACTCTTGGAGGAGCATCCGGCATTGCAGTTTCCTGTGCCAGTTCATCCATTTCATCCATCTGAAATGAACTCCTGTTCGACCTTCGCCAGTCATCTTCAAGTTTACGCTGTCCCCATCGCTGCTGAAATGTTACCTGTCCGTAGGCCACAGTTTGCGGATTATAGAAATACCATCCGCTGCCCTGCTGTCCTGTCCCCATTCCCATCCGGTAACGGTTTGCACGAAAATATCCCTGATCTCGCTGTCCCTGAGTTGCAAGTCTCTCCAGATTTCTCTGAATCTCCTGCTCCTCCCGCATCAATCTGGTAATAAGAGCATCACGTTCTGATGCAGGCATCAGGGCAATCCTTTGTAAACTGTCTTCACGCTCAACAGTAATCAGGTTTTCAACAAGATTGGACAAACTGCGGTATTTTACCGATAACCGGTTATAATCAGGATAAGTATCATCAATAATAATCATTGCACTGTCATAATATGCCTGCGCATCGCGATATTTCAAATCTTCAAAATAGAGTTCGCCCAGAGTAATTGACGACTGTGCCCTCTGAAACGGATTATTGAAGCTGCTTGCAACCGAACTGCGGTAATTGTCAATTGCCACACTGCGGTTTCCTTCTCTGAAAAAGATGTTGCCGAGTGCAAAATATATCTGATCGCGAAATTCGATATTCTTTTTGTCGCGAAGCATTTTTTGAAGCTCTTTTTTTGTTTTTTCAGCATCGCCTTCTCCGGAGAACACACCGGCAGCTTTAATTTTTGCATTAAACGCCATCCGGTAATCAGGATTCATACGTGTTACCTTTAAATATGATTCGGCGGCTTTCATATACTGGTCAAGCTCTTCATAAAGCTGGGCTTCAATATACTGCAATCTTGATTTTTGTTTTTTCCAGAATGTTTTGCTTAATGCTATATCAATAAATTTTATTGCTTCCGCATATTCTTCCTGTTTTACGTAATAGTGTGCCGTTGTTTTTGCAAGTTCCCGTTCCAGTTTTTTAGGAAATTCTTTATCGTTCTGAACAGCCTTAATAACTTCGGAGGCTTCTGCAAATCTTTCCAGTTCGGTATAACTTCTTATCAGCCAGATCTGAGCTTCATGTCTGGCATCATCGTCCGGGTATTTTCTGAGAATATAGGAAAAGTTGTTAATTGCAGACATAAAATTATGCTTGAAAAAGTAGGCTTTCCCCATTAAAAGATAACTGTCGTCAATCCACGGATTGAACTCTTCCTTGCTTGCAAAAGCCTGATAACGCCGGGTTCTGTGTTTACGGCGCTTTGGCTTTGCCGTTATTGAGTGAAGTTCAATTAATTTGGAAGCCTTAATAATGGCATTGTCCATATCGGACTGAACAAGGCTTGCTGCCGAAGGGTCATTCTCCTTAAAAATGGGAAGCAGCCGTGTGAAATCATCTTCCAGGCTGAGTTCAATACGTTCTTCTGCTGCTTTAAAGCTCTCATTTGCATTAAAATAGACATTGTACTGTGAAGTAACATTATGCATTGTTCTGGTTGCAAATGTGTTTTTTTCGGTTGAACACCTTTGAAACAGCAGCAACAAAACCAGCAGAAAACTTATATGTAGTAAATTTTGCTTCAAAAACAGTCTTTAATTGGCTTTAGGAATAAACTGATTTTTAACCGTAATATTGTCACTTCAGCACTAATTAATATACTTTTTACAAAAGCGCAAAAGTAACAATAATTTCAGTGCCGTTATGCTAAATTTGCTTATATCCTGCTAAAATGAACAATGATTATCTTCGTGTTATCCTGACTTTTTTGGTAGGTGCCATTGCAATATTTCTTTTATGCACCTGATGCGCAATATTTTCGGCTATTCCGGCAAAAGCCATTCCGGTTACCGACTCCGGGTCTGTGGCTACGGGAGTTCCAAAATCACCACCCTCGCGGATACTCTGAACAATGGGTATCTGTCCGAGCAGTTTCAGTCCGAGTTTGTCGGCAAGTTTTATTCCTCCGTCTTTACCGAAAATATAATACCGGTTTTCCGGCAGTTCGGCAGGTGTAAACCATGCCATATTTTCAATTAAACCCAAAACCGGCACATCAATGGCCTTGCTCTGAAACATGCTGGTTCCCCTAATTACATCTGCAAGTGCAATATCCTGCGGTGTGGTAACAATAACAGCACCGGTTACCGGTACGGTCTGAACCAGTGTCAGATGAATGTCGCTTGTTCCCGGCGGAAGGTCAATCAGCATATAGTCCAGTTCACCCCAGCTTGCATCCATAATGAGCTGTTTAAGCGCATTTGATGCCATTGGCCCACGCCAGATAATTGCATTTTCAGTTTCAACAAAAAAGCCGATACTGAGAAATTTAACACCATATCTTTCCACCGGAACAATCATATCACGGCCGTCAACTTTTTCTCCTGCGGGCCTTTCATCTTCCGTACCAAACATTTTCGGAACCGAGGGGCCAAAAATATCGGCATCAATAAGACCCACTTTATAACCCATATTTACAAGAGAAACGGCAAGGTTAACCGCAACGGTTGATTTGCCCACTCCGCCTTTGCCCGAAGCTATTGCAACAATATTTTTCACGTTCGGCAAAACCGGGCGCTCCATATTGTGAATAAACTTAACCGTTATATTGTCTTCAATTTCAACACTCTCTCCAAAATAATCCTTAATTGCTTCTTCACATTCGAGCACAAGAGGTTCAATGTTGGGATCGTTGCTTTTCTGAAAAACCAAAGAAAAGCTAACCCGCTGACCGG
Source organism: uncultured Mariniphaga sp. (assembly GCA_964643695.1). Lineage (GTDB taxonomy): Bacteria > Bacteroidota > Bacteroidia > Bacteroidales > Prolixibacteraceae > Mariniphaga. Next base: position 8,627 of record CAZXTX010000024.1, read on the forward strand.
CAATTCTGATTTCCTGAACCATATCGAGATAAACAACATTCTCATTGCTGCCGGGATATTTAACAATACTCAATGCATCGGTTACGTTCTTTGGAACTATTAATTTTCGAGGTATTTTATCCATGATTATATTTATTTTAAGACTTACAAAAGTAGAAAAATATTTTAAGGTATTAAGAGTGTTTGTATGCACAAATGATTTCAGCTAAATTTGCTGCCCAAAATCCTGAAAAATGACAGATTTTACGGTTATTCAGTGGATGCTGCTGCTAAGCTGCGCAATGCTTATCGGAATGTCGAAAGTGGGTGTGCCCGGAGTTTCATTAATTGCAATTCCGGTACTTGCATTTATTTTTGGCGGAAAAGCCTCAACCGGCATTCTGCTGCCCGTACTTATGATGGCCGACTGGTTTGGAGTTGGCTATTATCACAGGCATGCACAGTGGAAATATTTATTTAAAATGCTGCCATGGGCATTTGCAGGTATTGCACTTGCCCTGTGGGTTGGAAAAGTTGTAAATGACAACTGGTTTAAAAATATTATGGCAGTTCTGGTATTTGTATGCATAGGTTTGATGTTGTGGGAAGAACGCCGTAAAAACAATGTGAGTTTATTCCCTGACAAATGGTGGTTTGCGGCTGCAATGGGTATTTTAACAGGTTTTGCAACAATGATAGGAAATGTGTCGGGGCCTATTTTTGCAATCTACCTGCTGGCAATGCATCTGCAAAAAAACAAATTTATCGGTACCGGTGCATGGTTCTTTCTCATTATAAACCTTACAAAATTTCCGCTGCATATATTTATCTGGAAAACAATAAACCTGCATACCCTGAAACTTGATTTAATATTACTCCCCGGAATTTTTGCAGGTGCAGTTCTGGGAATCTGGCTTGTGAAAAAAATACCTGACAAAACCTACCGTTCATTTGTTATTGCAGTAACTGCATTATCAGCTTTTTTGCTCTTGATATAATTCAGATTAAAAAAATATTGCAGATTTTGTAAATTTGCCGTAATTAAAACAACTGTTAAATCATTTTGTGAACATGGAACCACTTGTAACCTATTTTAAAGATATAAAGATTAATTCAGTGCTGGATGTTGGAACAGGTACCGGAAAATTCATTAACGTACTGAAAAACACTTTTCCCAAAGCCAAAATTACGGCTGTTGATCCTGATGTTTCATCACTGGAAGAGGCACGGGAACTTTTTCCTGAAGTTGATTTCCTTGAAATGTCAGGCGAAAAACTTAATTTCGATGATAACAAATTTGATGCGGTAAGTATTTCCATGGCACTTCATCATCTGCCGAAAGTTCAAAAAGGCTTAAGAGAGTTAAAAAGAGTAGTAAAACCCGGCGGGTATATAATCATAAATGAGCCGATTAGCAGCAATCTGAATTCTTCGCAGGAAGTTCATAAAATGTTTCATCACTTCAGAAGCCGCATTGATCGTATTACAGGAAGTTTTCACCGTAAAACTTTCAGTAAAGATGCAATTTTACAAATGCTTAAAGTTGCAGAACTGCCAATTCAGTTTTACTTTGAAAGGCGGAATAATGTTAATCTTATCAAAAATAAGAATGAACTGGAAATCAGAGTGGAAAAAATGAAATCGATGCTCGAAAAGATAAAAGACCTTCCTGAATACAATATCCTTTTACCACAGATTGAGGAGTTCAGGCAAAAAGCATTAAAGTATGGTTTTCAGCCTGCCACAAATCTAATAATAGTAATTCGCAAAAGATAGTGTTTATCCTCTCAGGGCTTCTGCCCCGCCCACAATTTCAAGAATTTCATTTGTGATTGATGCCTGCCGTACTTTGTTATACTGAAGAGTCAAATCTCTAAGCAACTCGGTTGCATTGTCGGTTGCCTGATGCATGGCGGTCATTCGTGCACCGTGTTCGGCGGCAAAAGAGTCAAGTATGGCCTTGTAAAACTGAATTTTCAGGCTTTTGGGTATAATCTCTTCAAAAATATACTCTTTTGAAGGCTCAAAAATATAATCGTGATACTGTTTTTTTTCAGATTGAAACTCTATTTTAACAGGTAAAAACTGTTCAGTGATATTTTTTTGTGTGGCTGCATTTAAAAACTGATTGTAAACCAATTCAATTCTGTCGTATTCCATGCCTGTAAACTTTTTCATCAGTTTTTCGGCAACAGCATAAACATTTTCGTAATTAAGATTATCAAAAAGCTCATGATAACTTTCAGTAACATTCATTCCCCTGAGTTTCACATGTTTTTCAGCCTGCTTGCCAATGCACATAAAATCCAAATTACCAAGCTGAAGCTGAAAACTGTATTTTGAATGTACAAGCTCAAGTGCCTTTTTGGCAATATTAGCGTTAAATCCGCCACACAATCCGCGGTTTGAAGAAACAAGCACAATCAACACCTTTTCAGGTTCACGGGGTATAATATAAACCGAACGGGCATTATTTTCAAGCCCGCTGCTAATTGACACCAAAACATCATGCAGCCTGTTTACATACGGACGGATTTGCAATATGCCATCCTGTGCTTTTTTGAGCTTTGCCGCCGAAACCATTTTCATGGCACTGGTTACCTGCCGGGTGGTTTTTACCGAATCTATTCGGGTGCGTATTTCCTTTAAACCTATCATTATCAGCTGTCTCTCTCTTTCTTAATATATCCGGCAGATAATTCGGCTGCCAGCTCTGTTAAAACCGTTTCAATTTTATCAGTCATATTTCCTTCCCTAATGGCATCAAGAACATCACGATGTTCAATTTCCATACGTTCAATAAAGGTTTGTTCAAACTCCTTTATTTTGTTTAGGGGAATATATCTGAGCAGTTCTTTTACACCACAGTAAATAATTGCCACCTGATGTTCCACCTTCATGGTTGAATACTGGTTTTGTTTCAGTATTTCCATGTTTTTGCGGCCTTTGTCCAGAACTCTCATTGTAGCGGCATCAAGGTCGGAACCGAATTTGGCAAAAGCTTCCAGTTCACGATACTGTGCCTGATCAAGCTTGAGTGTTCCCGAAATTTTTTTCATGGAATTAATCTGTGCATTTCCACCCACCCTCGAAACCGAAATTCCGACATTGATTGCAGGCCTGAAACCGGAATTAAAAAGGTTGGATTCCAGAAATATCTGTCCGTCGGTAATAGATATTACGTTAGTCGGAATATATGCCGACACGTCACCTGCCTGGGTTTCAATTATCGGAAGTGCGGTGAGTGAGCCTCCGCCTTTTACTTTATCTTTCAAGCCTTCGGGCAGGTCATTCATTTGCGTGGCAATCTCATCCGACTCAATAATTTTTGCTGCCCGTTCAAGCAACCTCGAATGCAGGTAAAAAACATCGCCCGGATAAGCCTCACGCCCCGGCGGACGACGCAAAAGCAATGAAACTTCACGATAGGAAACAGCCTGTTTTGAGAGGTCGTCCAGTATAATCAGCGCATCACGGCCGGTATCACGAAAATACTCGCCAATTGCCATTCCCGCATATGGAGCATAAAACTGAAGTGCTGCCGGATCTGAAGCTGTAGCAGAAACAATTACGGTATAATCCATTGCACCGTGTTTTTCCAAAGTGGCAGCAATATTTGCCACAGTGGAGCCTTTTTGGCCAATTGCCACGTAAATACAATAAACCGAATTTCCCTTTTCAAAATTTTCACGCTGATTGATGATTGTATCAACGGCAACTGCTGTTTTTCCGGTCTGGCGGTCGCCGATAATCAGCTCCCTCTGTCCGCGCCCGATTGGAATCATTGCATCAATTGCCTTAATTCCGGTTTGCAGCGGCTGTTTTACCGGCTGACGAAATATTACACCGGGTGCCTTGCGTTCCAGCGGAAGTTCAATCAATTTGCCATCCACCGGGCCTTTCCCGTCAATGGGTTCCCCAATGGTATTGATAACTCTTCCGAGAAGACTTTCACCAACCATAATTGAAGCAATACGCTGCATTCTTTTTACGGTGTCACCTTCCTTTACCTCTTCGGAAGATCCCAGCAAAACTGCACCTACATTATCCTCTTCCAGATTTAAAACAATACCTTTAATTCCGCTTTCAAACTCAATCATCTCATTCGATTCCACATTTGAAAGGCCGTAAATTCGTGCAATTCCGTCACCAACCTGAAGAACGGTTCCCACTTCTTCAAATTCAGCTTCAGTTTTAAAGTTCTCAAGCTGCTGTTTAAGTATTTCCGAAATTTCGGCAGGCTTAATATTTGTCATTTCTTGTTTCGTTACTTTATATTGTAATTATTGTATTTTCAGCATCTCATTTTTCAGTTTTTTCAACTGTGCCGAAATGCTGGCATCGTATTGTTTGTCATCTATGCGCAGAATAATTCCGCCGATAATTTGCGGATTAACTTTTCCTGAAAGTTCAACCCTGGCCTGCAATTCCGATTCAATTGCTTTTTCTGCTTTTCTGAGTATTTCCTCATCAATTGCCTGTGCAGTGGTAATAACAGCAGTTTTAATATTTTTCTCCCTGCGAATCATTCCCAAAACATTACGGGCAATATCAGGAATATAAATTTCACGGTTGTTGCCTGTTATCAGATTCAAAAAATTAAATGACAGTTCACTAATTTTATTTTCAAAAATCAGTTTTATGATTTTTAATTTTTCTGAAGTTTTAACAACAGGACTTTTCAAAAGAAGCATAAAATCGGCAGACTCTCTGCAAACAGCTGAAACAAGCTCCATATCATTTTTTAAAGCTGCAAGCATATCCTGTTCTTTTCCCAGAGAAAATGCGGCTGTGGCATACCTTACTGTTATGGTGCTGCTGTTCATTGCTTTAATTTAATTTTATCTCTTCAACCAATTCATTTACCATTTTCTGCTGCAGTTTATCATCAGCCATCTCTTTTCTGATTATCTTTTCTGCAATCATTAATGAAACCTCAGCCACCTGTTTTTTCATATCTTCAATTGCGGCTTGTTTTTCATTTTGAATCTGACGGCGTGCCTGCTCAATATTCTTTTGTGTTTCGGCAGCAGCTTTTTCTTTTGCTTCGGCAATTATATTCTCCTTAACAGTTAGTGCCTGCGCCAAAATTAATTCCCTCTCCTTTTTAGCCTGAGCCAGCAGTTCTTCATTCCCCGCTTTCAGCTTTTCCATTTCCTCACGTGCTTTTTCAGCCGAATTCAAAGCATTGGCAATAGACTCCTCACGTTCATAGAGTCCGTTCAGAATTGGTTTCCATGCAAACTTTTTCAGAATAATAACAACAACCGCAAAAACGATTATCATCCAAAAGATTGTACCCAATTCAGGAGTAACCAGTTCCATATTAAATTCTTTTTAAAAATTCAGTTTTAATAAAAACAGCACTTCCGGCAATCCCGGAAGTACCGTTTAAAAATTGATGCTACACAAAAAGGACAAGCGCGCAAACTATTACGGCAAAAAAACAAACACCTTCAATAAGTGCTGCCGAAACAATCATGTTTGAACGGATGTCGCCACTGGCTTCGGGCTGACGTGCAAGTGCCTCCATGGCACTTGAACCGATGCGGCTGATACCGTATGCCGCACCAATAGCTGTCAAAGCAGCTCCAATAGCCGCACCCACTGCACCTAATTGTGCTGCCCCGCCGGCTGCCTGTAGCAATACACTTAAAATAGCTGATAACATAGCATTTAAATTTAAAAATTGATATTAATGACTATCTGCCGAGGCCATTCCAAAATAGATAGCCGACAGCAGAGTAAAAACATAAGCCTGAATAAATGAAACCAACACATCAAGCAAAGTGATGAACACGGCAAAAATAATAGAAATGGGGCTAACCCCGAATCCGGCAGCCGGTCCCATCAAATTACTGAAAATAAAAATTAAACTCAAAAATACCGTTACAATCATATGTCCGGCAAGCATGTTGGCAAACAGTCGCACCATCAGTACAAACGGTTTTGTAATCATGCCCGACAACTCTAAAAACGGCATCAGAGGTATCGGAAGTTTAAGTAAAACGGGCACGTCCGGATTAAAAATCTCCTTCCAGTAGTGCTTGTTTCCGTTCACGTTGGTTACAAAAAAGGTAAACAGTGCAAGAACCAGCGTTACAGAAATATTTCCGGTAACATTTGCCCCAAACGGAAAAATAGGTATAAGCCCCAAAAAGTTATTCAGTAAAATAAAAAAGAAAAGAGTAAGCAGTGTCGGCATAAACCTTTTATAATGCTTTTCACCAATTGAAGGCAATGCTATTTCATCGCGTATAAAGGTAATAACCGGCTCCACCAGATTCAGAATCCCCGAAGGTGCCTTTCCCCTTTTTCGTTTTGCGGTTCGTGCCGCAGCAAACAGCAGAAGAAACAAAACAACCGAGGCAGATACAGCTCCCGCAACCGCTTTGGTGACAGAAAAATCATAAGGCCTCCCGATTTCGGTTCCGGCTGAATCCAACTCAACTATTTTTCCGTTATATTTTTCACTTTCAGATATTTTAAACCCATTATAATTTCCGTTTCCGTTATGAAACTTTGAAGACATAAACAGGTGAAATTTCCGGCCATCATGAAATTCAGGATTTTTACTGTAAAGAATTACCGGTAACGGAATTGAAACGTGTGTGTTACCAAACGATGCAATATGCCATTCATAAGAATCTAGTACGTGCCCGATGATAAATTTTCCTGCATCAAATGTATTTTCAGAAGCCGGCTTATTTTCAGACAAGTTACTTTGATTACCGCTGTTTCCGGCAAATGCAGTAATTAATCCGAAAAAAACTGCAATCACTGTATGAATTATCTTGTTGAAATGCTCAGGCATAAATATTTTCTTATAAGCTTCACAAAAATAAGAGAATTTTCAATTAAGGTAAATTATATTGAATTTTAATTAAGAAAGACAAAAAGGGAGAGTATAACTGTTAATATTCAAACCACATGCATGCTGTTAATTATCTATTCAGGCCTTGATTTTGAAACATGTGACAAATCTGCCACTGAGAGATATGTGAAAACAATATAGCAAACTACAAGACAAACAACAAAAACAACCGGCTCATGCGAGTTTTTATACAAATATATAAAAGCAAATGCCGAATATAACAGCAGCCTCAGCATTGACATTATCATATTAATTGCTGCAAACCGCGACATATCTTTTTTTGCCATACGCAGTTGAAAAGCATGTGTAATTATAGTAACCAAAACAATGAAGGCGAGCATCCATGGCAAAACCGGCAAATATTTACCGGAAGTGACATATCCGAAAATTATCCACCCAAACAGTACGAGAATACCGGCAGCTACAAAAGTTTTAACAACAAAACGTTTAAATTCCGTACTCATTTTTTCAAAATATTTCTTATTGAATAATAAACAGAGCCTGTTACTGCAAGAACCATCATAATTAAAGTGAAAATTTTAAAATCATTATTCAGCCACCGGTCAATTTTAAATCCCAGAAATGTTCCCAGCACTATAATTGCCATCATTTCAAAGGCAAGGCTTGAATATCGGATAAAGGTATCAAACTTTTGCTTATGATTTCGGAACCTGTTTTCCTTTTTCTTCATCTGTTTCTCCCATAATACAAGAACCGGTGAAAAGTGCCCCCGGCTCAACAGATAACTTTTTTACGAAAATTTCACCGTCAATACGTGAGGTTGATTTCATTGTCAGCAATTCAAAAACTTTAATTTTTCCTTTTAAAGAACCTGACACCTCAATATTTTTACATATTATTTCACCTTCAACACTCCCTTTCGGGCCAATTACCAAACGGCCTTTTGCATTAATGTTTCCCTTAAGCTCACCGTCAATTCTTATATCGCCATTGGCATCAATATCGCCTGTAATTCTGGTACCTTCATTAATAATATTAATAGATTCATTAAGGCCCTCACTGTAATTTGCCGCTTGTTTTGCCATTTTAAATATTTTTAATTTAAACTGTAAAAATCAGGAATTTTCAAAAAATCATCATATTTCATTTTTGATTTTTCAAAAAAACAGGCTGAAATTACAAATAATTAATTGTACAGCAATATTTTGAAT
>CAZXTX010000025.1:0-16006 GCA_964643695.1 uncultured Mariniphaga sp.
AACCGGTTTCCTATTTTACTCTTTCAACGGAATTTTTTCAGTATTTATTTTGAATAAAACTCGTTAAGAGTAATTACATCAGATGAATTACATACGGGACAATTTGGTTTGCCTTCATCATAACTGCTGAAACTGGCCAGGCATGAATTGCATTTATACCAGTTATCATCAAAATAGATATCTCCGCCCTTAAAAACAATATCACGGCCTTCAACAAAAGCGGTTGCCACCTTGTTTCTTGCCTCTTCGTAAATTCTTGTCAGCGTGGGCCTCGACACATCCATATGAACAGCCGCCTGCTCCTGGGTAAGTCCCTGATAATCCAAAAGCCTGATTACTTCATATTCTTCCAGATGAAGAATTACCTCATTTGATTTACGGCCCCGCACACCATAAACCGACATTCCTTTAATTACAGGCGGAAATTGTATTCTTCTGTTTCTTTTTTTTCTGGGCATTTCAAATCGAATTTAATTTACTTAACAAATAATGATCGGTTATAACAAGTGCCGCCATTGCTTCCACAATGGGCACTGCACGCGGCAAAACACAGGGGTCATGCCTTCCTTTAGGGTTTATGGTGGTTGACTGATAATCTTTATCAACTGTCTGCTGCTCTTTCAGCAGGGTTGCAATAGGTTTAAAGGCAACATTAAAGTAGATATCCTCACCATTGGATATTCCTCCCTGAATACCTCCGGAATTGTTTGTTTTGGTACGGACTCCCTCTTCGGTTTTAATAAAAACATCGTTATGCAGCGAACCGCTCAGTTTAGTACCTTCAAAGCCGGAGCCGTATTCAAAACCTTTAACTGCATTAATTCCAAGCATTGCAAATCCTAGGTCGGCATGCAGCTTGTTAAATACCGGCTCGCCCAAACCGGCGGGCACGCCTTTTATCACACAGGTTATAACGCCTCCTACGGTATCGCGTTCTTTTGAAGCCTTTTCAATCCGGGCTATCATTTGTGCAGCAGTTTCAGCATCCGGACAACGTACAATATTATCTTCAGTTTTTGAGAGGTCAAGTCCGGTATAGTGCTTTTGAAGCTTAATTTCACCAACCTGCGATACAAAAGCCTGAATTGTGATTCCTGGCTTGTCAAGAATTTGTTTTGCTAACCCGCCGGCCACTACACGTGCAATTGTTTCTCGTGCCGATGAGCGTCCGCCGCCGCGATGATCGCGGGTACCATACTTTTTAATATAGGTATAATCGGCATGCGACGGGCGAAACACATCTTTCAGGTCATTATAGTCGGCTGAATGCTGGTCTTTATTCCAAATGGCAAATGCAATCGGAGTACCCTGAGTTTTACCTTCAAAAACACCCGACAAAAATTCCACCTGATCAGACTCTTTACGCTGTGTTGTAATTTTTGACTGTCCCGGTCTGCGGCGCGCCAGATCATACTGAATGCGTTCAACATCAAGCTGCAATCCTGCCGGACAACCGTCAATTATACCACCTATTCCCCTTCCGTGCGATTCTCCGAATGAAGTTAACCTGAATATTTTTCCAAAAGTGTTCATATCTTTCCAAAAAACCTTGTTCTCCCCTGATTATCAAAGAGAGAACAAGGTTAATTTAATAATTTTTCATTAAAACAGCAAATCTTTTTCAGCAGCCGCATCCACAGCCGCCGCCATTATGTCCATTGTCTGAACCACAGCCGCAATCATCATCATTGTCACTGCAGCAACCACCACCGCTGCCGCAACCACAGCCACCCGATAAAATACGGGCTAGTTCATCATCCGAAGGTTCACGAACTTCAAGCACCCTGCCCGAAAAGTAAAGGTCTTCACCTGCCAGCGGATGATTAAAATCCATTTTAACATAGTCGTCATTTAATTCGACTACCAAACCATTCAGCCTTTGTCCGTTGCTGCTCATCATCGGCACCGTATTACCAATCGAAACAAGCTCTTTATCAAAAACTCCGTCAACTATAAAAACATCTTTCGGTAAATCAACAATTGCATCTTCGTTAACATCGCCGTAAGCATCAAGTTTTGATAAATTTATTTCAAAAACCTCATTCTGTCTCAGCCCTGCAAGATATGATTCAAACTTGGGCAGCATAGAACCGGCACCATATAAAAACTGTAATGGTTTTTCTTCGGTGGCTCTCTCAATAATCTCTCCGTCCCTGTCATCAATATGTAAATCGTATGCCAGTGTAACCATTGAATGTTTTGAAATTTCAAGCATAATTCTGAGTTTAAAATATATTATACAAATAAACTGTTTTTAAAGGACAGAACAAAATACCTGATTGTCTTTTATCCTTGTTTTTCAAAAAAACAATCAGAATAATAATTATTTTTTAACTATGTCTAATTTGTTTTCAAAATTTTACTGATTTCCATTCCGTTTTCCGTATCTGTTTTTAAAATATAGATACCCGGGTTCAATTCATTTAAAGCATCAATCTTAATCTTTTTATCACCTGACACCTCTTTTCTGAAAAGAACCTTTCCGCTTAGGTCAGCAATAACAACCGACTTTGAACCGTCAGGCAAATTGACAAAAATATGTTCTTTGAACGGATTTGGATAAACAGATGAATTAAAACTGTTTTTGGAAATATTTTCGGAAGCTGTAACTTCTTTTTCCAGTTTAAAATTATCCATGCAAAAATATGCCGGTGTGTTCATACCCCACTCGCCTGTATCTGATGATTCCATTCCAAAATAAATCTGCTTTACAACTCCCAGGCTGCTCAAATCAAACCATTCCCACTCTTTAACCAGATAGTCCGTATCATTATTTTCAAACCTGTAATCAGCCAGAAAGAATTCAAGGGTATCCGTTATTTCATCATCAACTCCCCTGCCCCACACCATCAGTTTCAGATAGTCAGGGTCATTTCCGTCGTTTCCGCCGAACTTTTTTGAAAATCCGTTGGAATCACCGTCACGCATCATCAAATAGGTTAACGTGGAATTGGTAACTTCAAAACCTTTAACGGTAACCACATAGTCAAATTCCAGCATCAGTTCGCCGGGTATATAAACCACGGAATACTGCCCGGAATTATCAGCTCCTTTTCCTGTTATTGCACTAAACTGATTGTCATAACCCGCCGTTTCCGTATCTTTCATATTTGATACTGAAAAACCGCTCCAACTTCCCCATTCGGCATTATAATCAACAGGGAACCAGATTTCTCCGCTAAAAAATCCGCCTGCTCCATCTGCTCCTTTATAATAGGAATCCTGTTCAAGCGTAAAATCCTCAAAAGTAACAACCTGCTGGGCTTTAGCATAAAACACGGCTGCCCACAAACCGGCAATCAAATAAATTTTTCTCATAGTAAAATTTTTTGCAGTTAAACAAAATCATTTTACAATACCAAAACTAAGGGAAAATTAAAGGTAAATTACCTAAAGCTTTTGTTCCCGAAAGCTCACGATATTGTCTGTTTTTGAAAAGGCAGGTTTTCTGGCTTATCCAATCCGGCAACGGCCTTCCCATCCTAAAAAATATAATCGGGACAGTGGCATAAGTTGCTGCCGGCATTAAAAGAAATTACAGCTGCGGGTACAGCTCCGGTATCTCACCGGATTCCCTCAAGTCTCTTTCAAGAACCTTTTCGATGTAAAAATAAGAAAATATGTTATGTAATTTGTTTTTAATATTCTTTTTTTTGTAAATTAGGTTGCGATTATACATGGTATTATTATGTATAATACAACAAACAGGTTTTTCTGTTTGTTAAGATTACAATAAGCCACAATAACTAAAACATTTTTTTAAGATTAAAGCAATAAAAGATAAGTCATGACATTAACCGAAAAACTAAAACAGGCAATCAGTATTGCACAGTCGCTTGCCAGAGAATATTCAAATGCCGAGTTTTCACCGGCACACCTTCTAAAGGCACTTCTGCATAAAGAGACAGGACTTACCGAACTTTTAATGAATCTGGGACAGGACATCTATTATCTTGAAGAATGGGCGGAAGTAAGAATTGAATCTTGTCCGAAAACGGGCAATATTCCCGAAAACCCGTCCGGCGATACAAATGTTCAGGCAGTTTTCAGGGAAGCAGACAATATCCGCCTCAAATTTTCAAAAGATGAAACAGACCCCGAATCGGTTTTAATTGCACTGAGCACGCCGGGAGTGGGTTTTACCTACGAACAGCTGAAAACATTTACCATAACCCAAAAGCAAATTACCGACTACCTTGTTGAAAACTCACAAATTGAGCAGGCAATAGGTACGACTCATAAAAAAGATGATAAAAAACCGGCACCTTCCCAAAATGCGCTTTTAAAATTTTGTACCGATAAAAACGAAGAGGCAAAGCAGGGCAAGCTTGACCCTGTGGTGGGCCGGGATAACACCATCAGGGAAATTACAGAAATTTTAGGACGCCGCAATAAGGCAAATGTTTTAATTATTGGTGATTCGGGCGTGGGAAAAACAGCACTTGTAAACGGTTTTGTACAAAGTGTTGCAGATAATAAAGTACCTGCAAGCCTTGAAGGTGCAATAATTTTTGAACTTGATTACGGTTCACTAATTGCCGGAGCATCATATAAAGGAGAAGTGGAAGACCGCCTGAAAAAAATAATTTCTGAAATTCAGCAGTTTGAAAAGGCAGTTCTGTTTATTGATGAAATTCACATGCTGATTGACAAACAGGGCGGTTCATCTGGAGCTGCCAATCTGCTGAAACCGGAACTGGCAAAAGGAAATCTTACGGTTATCGGTACAACATCAATTGATAATTACTCAAAATTTATTGAAACCGACGAATCTTTTAACAGACAGTTTGAGCAGGTTAGAATTGAAGAACCGGATGAAAATCTGGCAAAAAGAATGCTGAAGGAAATTATTCCGAAATATGAAGAACATCATAACCTGAAAGCTGATGAAGATATAATTACCGAAGCAATAAGGCTTTCAAAAAGATTCCTTAAGGAACGTGCTCTGCCCGAATCGGCAATTGATTTAATTGACCACACAATGGCTGGAGTGAAACTCATGACCGAAATTTCAGCATCAAAAATTGAAGAACTGAAAGAAAACCTAAACCGGTTCAGTGATGACAAGGATGCAAGCTTTGACGAACTGCGGTGGTTTACAACAAATCTTAAAAATCAGATTTCACCGATTCTGTTCTCAAAACTTGAAGATGAAGATGACATACATTCTCTAAATACAGGCACGGAAATTTTTGATTATTGCAAAAAAATACTTGACAAGCTGGAAGAAGTTGCAAAGGAAAAAACAGAATCTCTGAAAAAATCCGATATTGGAGCAATTGTCTCCGGCAGAACAGGAATTCCCCTTGGAAAAGTTCAGTCGAAGGAGCGCGAAAAGCTGATGAACATTGAGGAACATTTGCGAAGAAGAGTTATCGGGCAGGATCATGCTTTAAAAAGCATATCGGAAGCGATTCTGGAATCGCGTTCAGGTCTCAACAAACCGGGACAGCCCATTGGCTCGTTCTTTTTTCTCGGCCCGACCGGCACCGGAAAAACGGAACTGGCAAAAGCTCTTGCAGAATTTTTGTTTCAGGATGAGTCTTTCCTGATAAGGTTCGACATGTCGGAATTTAAGGAAGAACATTCGGCAGCCCTTCTGTATGGCGCACCTCCGGGATATGTGGGTTATGAAGAAGGCGGCCTGCTGGTAAACAAAATCAGACAAAAACCATATTCCATCGTGTTGTTTGATGAAATTGAAAAAGCACACTCTTCGGTTTTTGATATTTTTCTGCAGATTTTAGATGAAGGAAAACTGCATGACAGACTTGGTAAGGAGGGTGATTTTTCAAATGCACTGATACTTTTTACATCAAACATAGGAAGCGATTTTATAGTGGACTCATTCACCAAAGGTGAAATTCCACCCTCCGCTACCTTAATGGAAATTATGAGTAACTATTTCAGGCCGGAATTTCTCGGAAGACTTACCGAAATTGTTCCGTTTGCCCCCATTACTAAAGACAATGTGGTAAAAATATTCAACATTCATCTGAAAGGGCTGATGAAAACTCTGGATGATTTAGGAATAAAACTTGAAATTGACGATAAAACAAGAGAAAAACTGGCTCAGGAAGGACATTCGCCAAAATACGGAGCACGTCCGATAGTTGGAACAATCAGAATGCAACTTAGAAGGCCTCTCTCACGTATGATAATAACAGACAAAGTAAAAAGAGGCTCAACAGTACAACTTTCAATAGATAAAAATGAAAAAGTTGTTTGGAAAGTTGTTTAACCTCTTTAAAAAACAAAAGTATAAAAACGAATTATTAACAAAAAAAGATAATAATATGCAAACTTACGGAATTGGTGGTACTGAAGTACAGGGCGATGCAAGTGAAGCGATTAGTGAAATTGCCCAGAACAAAACTTTAATGGTGGAAAAACTAACAGCCGATGCACCATTTAAACCTGAAATTGTAAAAGGGCTGACATCAATTGATGATGTATTCAATCATTTCCAGCCTTCGGTAAACGTTGATTTTGAAAATCAGGAAGGAAACAGCAGTGAGGAAACTCTCAGGTTTAAAAACCTTGCAGACTTCGGTATCGGCGGTATTACCGCACAGAGCGATTTTCTGAAAGACCTGACAAATCAGAAAGAGCAGTTCCTGAAACTGGTCAAACAGCTGAAAAGCAACAAACTTTTAAGAAAAGCCATTGAAAATCAGGAGACAAAAGAAGCAATGCTAAATGCAATTTATGCATTAATCAGTGAAATCGAAAAAGCTTAATTTCTGAAAATTTAACTATAAAAAACAACTAAAATGGCAGCACAGGAACAAAAACAAAATATTGAACAGTACAAAGAAAAAGTAATTGAAAAAACAGCTCAGGTTGACAAACCTCAGGAGTTACTTGATAAAAGTCTTGCAGAGCTTTCAAAAGTGGGCGGATTCGATTTGATGGAAATGGCAATTGACGGAGTGCAGAATCTCAATCCAGAAAGGAAAGCAAGAAAGAAAATCTTTCTCACCGAATCTTCAAAAAAAGATGAGAGAGAGCAGCTTAAAAAAACACTTCAGCTATGGGCAGCAGTTCTTTCTTCATCCGACAATGTGATGGAAATGGTTGAAAACTGCGAACAAAGTGCCGAAAATGCAGAAAAATCTTTAACCGAAAATCTGGCAAGAGCTGTTGAAGCTTCTAAAGAGCTTGAAAAATCATACCGCTCGGTTGCACTTTTCTTTAAAAATACCGGCAGCGACAAAATTAAAAATGTTGCTTTTATGAATGCCGAACCGGATCAGTTAAAAGATTTGGACGACACACGCTTCATTGATTATATAAGGGAAGAGCTGATACAAAATTTTGACCGTCTCGATTTACGCGACAATTACAGTTTACTGGTAGTTCCCGGATTTTTGGGATCAAACAAGGTGCTGGAAAAATGGGCAAAAATTGCTCATGAAAACAAAGTTATGCTGATAACCGACTTTGAACACTTAGACACTCCCGATGATGTTATGGAAATGTTTGAAGCAGCCAATCTCACGGGTGGCGACAGTTACCGTTCAAATGTTATGATGACCTGCAACTATCTGGTCGGACGCGACAAATACAAGGAACTTGGTGAGGATGAAGAGCTTTTCATACCTCCCTCATCATCGCTTGCAGGAACAATATACCAAACTCTTATGTCGCAGGTGGCAGCAGGAAAAAAACATGGCAGCCTGAGTGAGGTGGACGGTGTCCGCTTCGACCTGAAAAAAAGTGAAATTGCAAATCTCGAAAAACTCGGACTGATACCAATGGTAAACGAATACGGCAAGGTGATGGCCTTTTCGGCAAAAACCCTGTTTAACGGCGACAATCTCGGGTTACAGACCTATTCTGTAGTAAGGGTTTTTGATTATGTAACCAAAGTTTTAATGGACTTCTTAAACCGCAGGGCATTTGAAAACTTCAATGTAAAAACCAGAAAAGAAATTTTAAGCCAGATTGTCCGGTTTTTAGACAGCATCACCGGCCCGGGTAAACTGATTGAAAAATTTTCAGTAAAACGCTTTGAACAGGATAAAAACCAAAAAGACCGTATTTATCTCGATATACATATGACACCATACTTTCCTGCCAAAAATTTCATGATTAAAATGGACGGACAAAAAGGAGATGACGGGAATGAATGGGATACTGAATATGAACAGAATTAATTTTTTAAATTGTTTAACATTAAAATCTAAAACTCATGTCATTTAAAGCTATTTTTAAAGTTGACGGTGATGAATACCGTGTGCTGAAATGCAGCTATACCCTGCATCAGGAAGTTGATAAAACAGGAAGGCCTTCTTCAACCACCAGAGGAGGAATTGTCAATCTGACCATTGAATCCACAGACAACACCAGTATGTTTGAATGGATGTGCGACAGCTATATGCGCAAGGACGGAACAATTACTTTTAACAAGCGTGATGAAGATGCCAAAATGAAAGAGCTGCAAATTACCGAAGCTTACATGATCAGCTACGAGGAATCGTTTGACGATGCCGGTTCGGGTGCAATGATTGAAAGCTTTTCACTGTCGGCACGATCAATAAAACTGGGGAATGGAGAACACGAAAACGAATGGGCTATTTAAATTTTTGGTTCACGGTTTTTCGGCAGGTTCTTAAATATTAAAGTTGTAAAACTAAAAGTTTTATACTTGTTTATTGGGTAAAATTGTTTTTAATTAAAAACAACTTACCGCTAATAAAACGGTATTTAATACCGGTTTAAAAGTATTTCTAATCATCATTAATTCAAAGTTATGTCATTAACTGCACGGCTTCATATAGAAGGCCACGAAAGAGAAAGAGAAGGAATTAAAATATTAACATGTGACTTTAGTTTCAGGCAGGATGTTGATAATAACGGCTATATAAGTTCATCCGTTCGTGCCGGACTTATTAATGTTACCATCACAGGTATTAATGATGCCGAAATAGTTCAGTGGATGCTTGGCCGCACGATTGGTAAAAAAGGAAAAATATCTTTTATGGGTATTACCAACTCAGGAGTACCACAGGAGTCCAAATCACTTATTTTTGAGGATGCCATACTGGTAAATTACAGTGAATCATTTGCCGATGAATCAGAGTCATTAATCAGCCTGAGTCTGTCTGCCAGGAAAATTACAATCTCCAATGCAACCTGGGAAACCAATTGGGATTTCGATAAATTTAAAAGCTCATAAAAATGTCTCTTTTATCAAAAATTGATATCATAATCAACCAGAAACCACTAAAAAGTTTTCAAAAGGTATCTGTCAAACAGACTATGTATGGATTAGACAGTTTCGAGATTATATGCAGGTATGATGCTTATGAAGATTTAGACGGCTTTTTAATTGAGCAGTCTAAAGATTTCCTTGGCTTGCCAATTATCATTCAGACAAAAGTACTTGCAGATGATGATGATGAAAAGGATGGTATCAATTTTCGTGGTTTTGTTACCGAGATACAAAGTTCACGCAGTAAACTTGCAGATTATGACCAGATAATAATTTCCGGCGGCAGTTCCGAAATTGCCATGAACGGTAAAACCGTCAACCGTGCCTTTTTCGATAACAACCTTGAGGAGATTGTTAAGGAGGTACTTAAAAAGTATGATTTCAAATCAAATATTTCACCGCGTAATAAAGAACGTTATCCGTATATAGTTCAGTTTGAGGAAAATGACCTGGAATTTATCAGACGATTATCAATCAGATATGGTGAATGGTGCTATTTTGACGGACAAAGCCTTAACTTTGGGGAAATTCCCTCAGATTCTGATTCACAAAAACTTATTATTGGTTCCAATCTGGATAACTTCAGATACGGGTTAAAAGCCCGTCCGGTGAAGTTTCATATTTTCACAGTTGACCCGTTAAAAATCAGAGCTCACAGATATAACTCAGGAAATGCAAAAGTTGAAGGGAATCTGAACATCTACGGAAAACATGCACTCAAAATGTCTGAGAATCTTTTTTCTGAAGAAGGAAGAGATTACTACGAACACGTAAATACTGATGAAACAGAATATCAGAAAGGTATTGACATAGTCGGGGAAACAATTGAAACAGCTGATGCTGTCAATCTCACATTTTTATCAGGTGAATCGGGAAACGGCTTTTTAAAAACCGGAACATTTGCAGAAATCAACTGTATAAAGCATGACGGCCAGGGAAGTACCGATTACGGAAAATACATGATTACATCGGTACACCACGAAATGGACAACATACTGACTTACAAAAACAGTTTTACCGCAGTACCCGCTGAATCTTCAATCCCGGAAAACACAAATCCCTATTTTATAAGAAAATCGTCAAATCAGTTAGCAACGGTTACAGACAACAAAGACCCCGAAAAACTTGGAAGAGTAAAGATTACTTTCCACTGGATGGAAGGGAGGCAATCCACCCCCTGGATTAAAGTCATTACCCCATACTCTCATAAAAATGCCGGTTTCTATTTTGTTCCGCCTGTTAATTCCAGAGTTATAGCAGGATTTGAAGACGGTGATGTTGAAAAACCCTATATTTTGGGCAATCTTTTTGACAAAGATGCTTGTCCTGACCCTGACTGGGCAGACAACAGAATAGCAGATGACGGACATAATGCAAAAGTTCATGCCATTCGTACCTTTTCAGGAAATACAATTGAAATTGATGATTCTGACAATGATGAAAAAATCAGAATTTATGATACCGACGGGAATAATCAGATTGAGCTTAATACTGCCAATAAAAAAATAATTATCAGCACAAAAGGGAGTATGGAGATTAACGCCGGGGGCAGCTTAAAAATAAATGCCGATAATATTAAAATAGATGCCAATGGCGATATTTCAATCAAAGCAGGCGATAAGCTCAATCAGAATGCTACCGATATCAACACCGAGGCTTCTGCAAATTTAAAGCAGAAAGGAACAACGATAGAAGCCACTGCAGATTCTTCCTTCAAAGCCTCCGGAAACGGAAATGCTGAAATTTCATCTTCCGGTCAAACGACGGTAAAAGGTTCTTTGGTTATGATTAATTAAACAGTAATTTAGATACAAAATGCAAGCAGCCAGATTATCAGATATGCACACCTGCCCGATGCAAACTCCCGGAACGCCTCCGATTCCGCATGTAGGCGGGCCAATTGCCGGGCCCGGAGCACCAACCGTTCTTATCGGCGGAATGCCCGCAGCAGTAATGGGCGACACAGCAATTTGTGTTGGCCCTCCTGACACCATTGTTTCAGGCTCTTCCACCGTACTTATTGGAGGCAAACCTGCAGCACGCATGGGGGATTCAACTGCTCACGGCGGTACGATAACCATAGGATGCCCCACTGTTTTAATCGGAGGGTAATCAGATTAATTTTAATTTCAGATAAAATTATATTACAAACCGTAAAAAACTGCAAACCTTCTAATTCATAACTAATTTTCTAAATAATTTCAGAAATCTGGAAATCTGCCTTGCCGCAAAAGATTTTGACTGACAGAATCAAGCCGAATATTTTCTAAGAATAGAATATCATTCAGATAAACTGCGGATATAGGCAATAATCCTATTGGATTTCAAATGTTTCTTTCTATTTTTATGACAACAAAATCTCATTAAAATGAGCGAAACTGGTTTGGCACTAAAAATTGGAAGTCTGGTACTTGGACTGGGTACGTATCTTGTTTTATTCAAGCAGGTAAAAGGGTTGAAAAAACACGGCTGGAGTGGTTTATTTTACATATTGGGTATTTCACTTGTAATTTCACTTTCCACACTTTTACTTTTAATCATGTCATCTGCAAAAGAGATTACCGCCATTCTGATTGCCCAGGCATTTATAATCATCATGGGTATCCTGCATGTGGCTTTTGGAAATAAAATTATAAAATGGTACGGCCGGCAGGCTTTCGGGATACAGTTAACAATGATAATTTCAATTTTGTTGTTCAGCTACTTTTTTTTCAGCCTCTCCTTCTCTTTTTTAGTGGAATCAAATGCAAGGCTGATATGGCAAATGTCACTGCTGTGGTTTTTGGTTCCTGTATTGCTCAATCAGACAGTTAACAAACTTCTGGAAGTACCCCCAAAAGATTACAAAAAGTGGCAATATCCGGCCGGTTTAACAATTGATGATCCGACCGATGAGGAGATGGAAAATCCCGTGGTTATCAGTTTTGTCTTTAAAAAGAGCCCTGAAATGCAGGAAGAGACCACATTCAGAGCCAAAGCACCATTAGAAATGACACTGGGAAGGCTGTTTTACTTTTTTATAGACGACTATAACGGCAGGCATCCTGAAGCTCCGATTTCAATAATTGATGAAGAAAACAATCCTGACAACTGGCACTTTTTCAAAATAAAAAACAAATTTTTAAACCTTAAAACCGCACTCAATCCCGACATTACTATTTCGAAAAACAGAATTAAGGAAAACGATGTGCTTATATGTAA
The DNA here is from genome assembly GCA_964643695.1 of uncultured Mariniphaga sp. Taxonomy (GTDB): domain Bacteria; phylum Bacteroidota; class Bacteroidia; order Bacteroidales; family Prolixibacteraceae; genus Mariniphaga. The sequence continues at coordinate 12,419 of CAZXTX010000025.1, forward strand.
CAGAGTTGATATTAACAAAAATTTGAAACAAGATGAAACCATTGAACAATAAAGAAAGAAACAAGGCATTTTTAAAAGTAACCGGGCTGTTTCTCATAAGTTTTATAATTGCGGTTATTCTCGGATTTACAACACTGAATACCGGCAAACTTTCTGAGCAGCAATCAAAAAGTGAACTTGACAAATTAAAATCAAACCTAAAATTTCAAAAGGAAGTTTTTGCGCCAAATGTGGATGAAACCACCACTCTTTTATCAAAAGTTCCAAAAGCCAAAGAAACGGGAGAAAATCTCGAAGTTTTAAATCAGGATATTGCAGCTTTGCTCAGCCGCACAAAAGGCCAGGTCAAAGACGAAGAAAGCTGGGAAACTGAAATGTATAAAAATATAATTCAGGTACTTTCCGACTTGCAGCTTTCATACAACGACCACATAAAACTCAGGGAGCAATTGGGCGATGCAAGTTCAGTCGGACAAAAACTGCAGGAAATAACCCTTGACAGAGACCGCCTTCAGGCACAGCTAAACGTGATACAGTCCGGTGGAGGCGGAGGCGGAGGCGAAGCTAATGCTGAAATGGAAAAGAAACTCAAAACCTTGCAACAACAGTATGACAGATGTAACCTTGAAAACAAAGCACTTAAGCAGGAAATTGATAAATTCAGAAACCGGTAAATTTAATTTTCCCTTATTTGTTTATTTTTCCCCAAGGGTCTGTTTTTATAATAAGAGCCTTACTTTTTCCTTTTTCGGTATGCTGTCCCGCAATTAAATATCCACCATCTTCGGTTTTCATAAAGTCCATTACAAACTGGTCACCCGGAAGTGAAATGGTTTCATACCTTTCCAGATTATCCCCGGTCCGGTCAATCCAGTAAAGCACAATATCGTAATCTACACCGTTAAAGTTGTGACTTGCAATTGCATACCCGTTTTCGGTTTTAATCATTGCAGGCCTGTATTTCAGAATATCATCCTTTTTTATGGAACAAGGCAGCAGGTTTGCACAATCGGTGGGGCCTCCGTTTTTATCAACCAGCGTAAAACTTACTTCATATAAATTGTTATTCGCCTTTATCTCTTCTGCCCTTAAAATTGCAAATCCTCCCTGATATGAGTTTTCGATATCGTATCCCAGAATATTAGCCTGAGAGCTGATCAGCTGAATATCACCATGTCCTTTTCTGTCAATTTTTCCAAAAAGTATGAGATAAAGGGATTTGTTCTTCTCCTGCCAATATCCTGTAATAGCAAAACCTCCGTCGCTGGTGGGGATCATACCGGTAAACATTTTATTTCCCACATACTTAAAAGTGCGGTCGGAAATTGGAATTATTTTGCCGGACTGATCTGTTTTTTGGTACAAGAAATCAACAGGATAGCGGTCATCAAGAATATTTGCAAAAACACCTATTTCATCATTTGCGGCAACTGCCAGTCTCGGAAAACCAAAATCAGTTTTAAAGTTTTTATTTTGCTGAAATGAAACAGGACTGCCTTCTTTTAGCTTTGAGTCAATCTCAGAAACCTGTAACAGGTCTCCCTCCACGCCTACCACCATGAACTTGTCAGTTGCTTTAACAGCAGTAATATCAAATATCTGAAAACCGGTTTTCTTCCTGTCGGTTACTTTTCCTTTACTATCCAGTTTTAAAACCGATGAGCCCCTGCCCTCTTTAACTACGGCAATATATTCGTTGTTGCGCAACCCCAGAAGAGACAGGGCTATTTCGCCATCTTTCCCCAAATCATCAGTTTTCATAAAAGTTGAATGACTGCTTTTCAGCGAAATATCTTTGGTTACTTTATGAACTTCTCCTGTTTTTGAATTTACCGCTTCCAGCGAAATTTTATAATCTCCCGGATATCTGTAATTATGATTTGGTGTTGCCAATGACGATTCGTTATCATCCGAATCGAAATCCCCGAAATTCCATTTATAAGTATCAGCATTTAAGGACAGATTCTTAAAATCAACGGAAACCGGTACTGTTTCTCCTTTTTTTACAATCTGAAAATCGGCCACAGGCGGTACTGCCGGAGCAGGTGGCGGAGTTGGCGGTAAAGGCGGAGGAGGCGGGGTTGGAGCAGGCTGCTCAGGAATTTCAGCAGTTTTTTCTTTTGGCTGGGCACTTTCTGTTATGAAAACGAAATCTTTAAACATGTTTGTTTCGCCTGATTTTTCATTTTTAACTGAAAGCGTAACTTCATATTTTCCTGCTATAGAATAAACATGAACCGGATTTTTTAATTTTGAACTGTTGTCGTCTGAGCCGGAATCACCGAAACTCCATTCAAAACTATCGGCATTTGAAGAGTTATCCGTAAATTTAATGATTGCAGGAGCCGGTGAGTTGTTATTTTCAATTCTAAAGCCTGCCACCGGAGAGATTACGGTTTCCGATGCACCGGTAATTACAATCCATTCGGTTGCGGTACTGCTTCTCGAAAATCCGGGACTTGAGGCTGTCAGAACAACTTCGTACCTTCCCTGCTTTTTAAAAGTATGGCTTGGGCTCTTCTTTTTTGAAGTATTGTCATTACCCGATTCAGGATCGCCAAAATTCCAGGAAAACTGTTCGGCATTCTGTGAATTATTGGTAAAAATAATTGTTGCCGGACCAATTATATTATTTTTATCGGCAGTAAACAGTGCTTCGGGCGGTTTTGGCAAATCCTCAATAGTTATCACCTCAGAATAGACATTAGGCTTTTTCATTCCCTTGCTCGATACCGAAAGCTGAACTTTATATTTTCCGGGAGATTCAAATAAATGGACAGGCTCTGCTTCATCCGAAGTGTTTCTCTTGCCGGAGGACTTGTCGCCAAAATCCCATTGAAACTTGTCGGCATTTTCGGAAGTATTTTTAAAAATAACATTTGAGGGAGCCGTTTCCGATGATTTTGTAAAAATAAATCCTGCTTTGGCAGTCATCTGCTGTTCAACAGTAACCTCCTTTACAACTGTATTTTTAATACCGCTGAAATTATTTTTAACAGTAAGCTGCACTTTGTAAACACCCGGATTCTTATATTTATATTTTTCATCCTTTTTAACCGATTTATTTTTTTTACCCGCCGAGGAATCTCCAAAATCCCACTCATAAGAATCTGCATTTACAGAAGTATTCTTAAATACAACTGTTGCCGGTGACAGCTGATTGTTTCCCTGAATTTCAAAATTTGCAGCCACATCGTCATATTGTTTTATTTCAATACTCTGATAATATACACTTTCAAGATTAATCTGGGTATTTCGTGCAGTGAGGGCAATTGAATATACACCGCCTTTTTCAAAAACATGCTTCGGGTCTTTTTCAAATGAAATATTTGCCGCCCCTGAAGACGGGTCTCCAAAATGCCACTGAAACTCATTGGCAAAAACTGAGTTGTTTATAAAAGACACCTCACAGGGTGCATAACCGTTATTGCTGATTGAGCCAAACCTGAAAATTGCCTGTGGTTCATTTTCCTTATATGCGAAAACCTCTACATTCACTTTAGTAATATCACCATCAAAATCATCGGCAAAATACCAGACAACTGCTTTTTCTCGGCCTGCACTCACATTTGACCCCAAATCTCCGTA
>CAZXTX010000026.1:0-8528 GCA_964643695.1 uncultured Mariniphaga sp.
GCATTTATGTCGCTCATGTTTCCGACCATATACGGAATTGCCCTTGAAGGCCTGGGGGAAGATGCCACAATTGGTGCAGCCGGGCTTGTAATGGCAATTGTTGGCGGAGCTTTGATGCCGCCGCTTCAGGGAGGACTTATTGATTTGGGGACTGTTGGGCCGCTGCCGGCAGTTAATTTTTCGTTTATTTTGCCGTTTGTCTGTTTTGTAGTAATTGCCATTTACGGATACCGGACTCTGAAAGTACATCCGAAAATTGATTTTAAAAATATGTGATATGACAAAGTATAAAAGATTCTGTAAAACACTTGAGTTAAAAGATGATCCCGGTTTGATAGAAGAATACATAAAGTTTCATTCGCCTGAATTTTTCTGGCCTGAAATCGGGCAGGGAATGAAAGAGGTCGGAATAACGGATATGGAAATATATCTGCTGGGCACCCGTCTGTTTATGATAATGGAAACTGAAGCAGATTTTGACCATGACAGTGCAATGAAACAACTTGCAACAAAGCCGCGACAGTCGGAATGGGAAGAATTTGTTTCAAAGTTTCAGAAAACCTCTGCCGATGCCACTGCCGGTGAAAAATGGCATTTGATGGACAGGATTTTTAAGCTTGGGTAAATTTGGAAAATGTTCGTAAAATAATCCATATTGATATGGATGCATTTTATGCCTCGGTTGAACAACTGGATAATCCGGGACTGAGAGGCAAACCCGTTGCGGTTGGAGGTTCGCGGGAGAGGGGAGTGGTGGCTGCTGCAAGTTACGAAGCCAGAAAATATGGTGTCCGTTCCGCAATGCCTTCAAAAACCGCCAGGCGTAAATGCCCCGGTCTTATTTTTGTGAAACCGCGCTTTGCGAGGTACAAAGAAATTTCGAACCATATCAGAAGCATTTTTTTTGAATATACCGATTTGGTTGAGCCATTGTCGCTTGATGAAGCTTATCTGGATGTTACTTATGCCAAGAAGGGAAAACCGTCGGCAACATTGATTGCAAAAGAGATAAGAGAGCGAATCTATAGCGAAACAAAACTTACAGCCTCTGCCGGTGTGTCTTACAATAAATTTTTGGCAAAGATTGCTTCCGATGTTAACAAACCCGACGGAATTTATGTAATTACACCTGAAATGGCACAGGAGTTTATCGATAATCTTGAGGTTAAAAAGTTTTTCGGTATAGGAAAAGTAACAGCCGGCAAGCTGAATAAAACCAGAATCTGGTTTGGACGTGACCTGAAAAAGATTGACCGGTTTGAATTAATTCGGATGTTTGGCAAACAGGGCAACTATTATTACGAAATTTGCAGGGGAACAGATGACCGTCCGGTGGAGCCGTTTCGCGAAAGAAAATCACTCGGAGCCGAACAAACCTTTTCGGAAGACCTTTTTCAGAAAAGTGAACTTGAAAACGAGTTGTTGCAGATTGCAGATACAGTTTGGGAAAGATATGAGCGTTCCGGCGTAAAAGCCAGAACACTGACTTTGAAATACAAGTACAACAATTTTGAGCAGCACACCAGAGGCAAAACGATAACCGGCTGGTTTTCGACAAAAAATGAATTTGTTTCAGAATCGCTTGATTTGCTGAATAATGAAGTTTTTTCAATGGGAATCAGGTTACTTGGCCTGACTTTCTCTAATTTTTTATCCGATGACAAAAATGAACCGGTTCAACTGACAATAGATTTTTGACAATCACTATATTTGAAGAAAAAATTATGAAAAAACTCAGACGATTTCTGCTTGTTTTGCTGCTTGTTGCAGCAGTTGTTTATTTATCAGGTCCCAAACCGCCCAAACCGGTGCTGAATAAAGAGTTGCCTTCAATATCAATAAATACTGCTGATGCCGATGCATTTGTTAATAAAAAGGAATCCGAATTTAATATCAGGCCCGACAACGAGTCACGGATTATCTGGGCAAACGACACGCTGCGTGAAAAAACTGAATATTGCCTTCTTTATCTGCATGGTTTTTCCGCTTCATGGTACGAAGGTTATCCCGCTAATACTGCTTTTGCACAATTTTTCGGAATGAATGCATATTTTCCTCGCTTGGCCTCGCACGGAATAGAAACAGACAATGCACTGATTGACATGACTCCCGACAATTTGTGGAATTCGGCGAAGGAGGCTCTTGCGGTTGCACGTAACCTTGGTGAAAAAGTGATAATAATGAGTACTTCCACCGGCGGAACACTCGGATTGCAGCTTGCGGCCGATTTTCCTGAATTTGTCAGCGGACTGATTCTCTATTCTCCCAATATCAGAATAAACAACAGTGCAGCATTTTTACTTTCAAAACCGTGGGGACTTCAAATCGGGCGCATGGTTACAGGGGGCAAATACCGCATAACCAACACTGAATTTGATTCAAAAGAGTGCCGGTACTGGTATTGCAAATACCGGATGGAAGCTGTGATGTATCTTCAGCAGCTTGTTGACGCAACCATGAAAAAAACGACTTATGAAAAGGTGAAAACACCTGTCTTTTTAGCTTATTATTATAAGGATGAAAAAAATCAGGATCAGACCGTAAAAGTGGATGCAATGCTGAAAATGTTTGAACAGTTGGAAGCCTCTTTAGCAGAAAAAATAAAGACTGCCTTTCCTGAAGCAGGTGACCATGTTATTGCCTGTGAACTGACTTCCGGTTCTGTAAATGAGGTGCTTGCAGAAACAATAAAGTTTGGAGAAGATGTTTTAAAACTGAAAGCTGTCAGGTGATTTTTAATGCGGCAGCTTCATCCAAAAACCATATCAGTAAACCGTTTTCTGGTTCAACATAATAGGCAGGTAACTGTTTAGCTGACTCTTCATTGTTCATAATCTCCGAAATTCTTTCGGCTTTGTTTTCTCCTGTAATTAGAAAAAAAACACGGCTTGCATTATTAAGTACTTTGCCGGTTAAAGTTATTCGTTTCTGGCCGCTTTCGGGATGCTTTGCAACAACACAGTTTCTGGTTTCCCGTAACAGTTCCATGTTATCGGGAAAAATTGAAGCGGTGTGCCCGTCATCTCCCATTCCTAATATGATTAAGTCAAAAACCGGAAAACCGTTACGTGAGTTCAGGTGTTTGTCAAGTTCCGAAGAGTAGCGGACAGCTTCTTCATCAGGCGGATTTTCTCCTTTTATGCGGTGAATGTTTTTTGAAGGTATTTTTATTTGAGAGAACAGAACATCACTTGCCATTTTGTAGTTGCTCTGGTCGCTTGTTGGCGAAACGCAGCGTTCATCGCCCCACCAGAAATGGATACGTTCCCATGGTATGGTATCTTTATATTTTTTCGCCAGCACTTTAAAAAGTTTTTTTGGTGTACTCCCGCCTGACAGAGCAATATCAAACCTTTTTTGCGATGAGTTTTGAGTCATTTTCAGAATTTCCTTAGAAAGCTCTTTGCATACTTTTTTGGGTTTGGGATAAATTTTTACTTCTGTTGCTGATGCCATATTTAATTGTTTTTGCAGTCAATTTATAAAAATAATTAAAGTTCGCAATAAGTGCCGTCATTTGAAAGATTTCTGCACGGAAGCCTCCATTTCCCGTTTTCTATCAGTACATCCGAATTATCCGGGCCCCATGTTCCGGCAGGATAGCCGTAAAGAGGTATATTGGGATTGTGTTCCCATGCATTTAAAACCGGCTGAACAAATTTCCATGCTTCCTCAACGGCATCGCCGCGCGAGTACAAAGTTGCATCACCGTGCATACAGTCAAGCAGCAGCCGTACATAAGCTGATGGCAGATTTATATCTGACAGGTCTTTATAATGAAAATCCATACTTACAGTTTGTACCTGAAATCCTGCACCGGGTGTTTTCATACCAAATTTAAGTAAAATGCCCTCATCGGGCTGAATACGAATAATAAGCTGGTTATTTTCAGCTCCGGGTATCCCTCCGTTGTTGAACAGATGATGAGGTACCTGTTTGAAATGAATTACTATTTCGGTTACTTTTGCAGGCAGTTTTTTCCCGGTTCTGATATGAAATGGCACACCGCCCCAGCGCCAGTTGTCAATATAAAACTTCATGGCTGCAAAGGTTTCAGTGCGGGAATCAGGATTAACTCCGTCTTCTTCGCGGTATCCCTTTACTTTTTCACCTTTTATTTTGGAAGCAATATATTGCCCCCTGATAACATATTTAGCCACCTCGTCTTCTGTAATAGGCCTTAGCGATTGAAATACTTTAATAGTTTCATTTCTGATTGCATCTGCTTCAATAACAACAGGCGGTTCCATTGCCACAAAACCCACCAGTTGCAGAAGATGATTCTGAAGCATATCCCGCAGGGCACCCGAATGGTCGTAATATCCGCCGCGACTTTCAACACCAAGGCTTTCAGCAGATGTTACGTCAACCCGTTCAATAAAATTACGGTTCCATACCGGTTCGAAAATTCCGTTTGCAAAACGTGTAACCAGCATATTCTGAACACTTTCCTTACCTAAGTAGTGGTCAATTCTGTAAACCTGATTCTCTTCAAAACAGTGTAAAAGTTCGTTGTTAAGTCTTTTGGCAGATTCCAGCCCGGTACCAAAAGGTTTTTCTACTACAAGTCTTCTGAAATAATTTTCGGATTTACTGAGGTTATGCAGTGCCAGATTTTGGGTGATAATTTCATAAACTGTTGGTGGCGTTGACAGGTAAAAAATATAATTTGAAGGGATGTTCAAATCTTTTTCAAGCTGCACCAGTCTGTTTTTTAAAGTTTCAAAGTCATTTTCTACCGAAGGCGAAACAGGCTCATAATAGAGTAACTTTTTAAAGTCATCTGTTTTGTTGCTGTTTTCTAAAAAATCATCAGCTATATTTTTGAACTCTGCATCTGTCATTTTTGTACGCGAAGCACCCAAAATGGCAAATTTTTCCGGCAGAAGGTTTTGTTTGAATAAATCAAAGAGGGCAGGGATGAGCTTTCTTTTTGTCAGGTCACCCGATGCGCCAAAAATAACGAGTATATGATTTTGTGGCTTTTTCATTCAGTTGTTACTAATATTTTTCATTTTTATAAATATAAACAGAATTACAATTTCAAATCTTCAACACAGTAAACTATGGCATTGTTTTCACGAAAAAGATAATTGAATTTTAAACCGGTAAATTTTTGTTCTTTGGAAATGAGCCCGCTAAAACTTCCGCCTTCTGTATTTACTTTAAACGGATTAATTTTTATCTGCGATTTAAACTCAATTCCTGAGTTTTTTGAAAATTTGAATGCAGCTTCTTTTGCACACCAGTATATAAGCTGCTGAAGTTTCGGGTTTGATGAATTATCTATATCTGCTTTTTCATTTTCTGAAAGAAACCTTGAAGCTGCTATTTCGGTGTTTCTGAAAATATTTTCAATATCAATACCTGTATTTGATTTTGAAATTATAACTGCTGCAAAGTCTGAAGAGTGGGAAATACTGATACAGTGCGGAATATTTTTAATTTTGGGTTTTCCGTTTTCATTATAAATAATTTCACATGTTTTACCTGTAATATGCCTCAGAATAATTCGGACCGCAAGAAATTCCTTTTTCCTGTTCTCATGTTTTATTTCCTGAAATTCAATTGCCTCCTGCTCTGTAAATTGAAATGACTGTATCAGTCCGGCAATATCAGTTTTTAAACTTAAGATACCTATTTTGCAGTTTTGTAAATTAATTATTTCAGGCTGAACTATTTTTTCCATTTAGCAGATTCAATAAGTTGAATTATATCACGTTCCAGAAATTCTATAACAGGTTTAAGCGAGTCTATGTCAGGTGTTGCCCTTATATACAGTGCACCTCTTAAAAAATTACTGGTACTGTCAGTAAGAAAAAACTGAACCGGCGATGCCGCGTTTCCCTCAATATAATAAACTGTTCCGTAAACTCTGTTTTCATTGTCAATATAAAGCCTTTCTTCAATTGCGTCTGCTTTTATAGAGTGTTTGTATGCAAGTTCTCTGCTTTCCTCAATAAATTCACCAAGCAGTATCCGCGTATTTTTATGATGATTATTTAGTTCATAGTATGAAATATGTACTTCTGCCTTATTTGCCGGAAATACAATATTTATCCACCACGGCTGATCTGGATTTTGATAATCGGGAACTATTTCGGAATAAAGCGGAATGTCAAACTGATACGGATATTTTTTATCAATTGTTTTATATTCTTTTCCGGGAAAACTTATCCTGAAGAATGCACGTGGTTTGGGTGTAAACTTTTCATTACATCCGGTAAAAAAGAGTATTAAAAAAATAAAATATAATTTACAATTCATGTTTGTCATTCTTAACAAAATACAAAAATAACTGCTTTATTTCATTTTAGACGTAAAAGAGCGAAATGTATTTTTTTAGCATATTTTACTGATTAAATAAAAAATCATATTTGTCAGTGTCTTTTTATGGTACTATTTTTTTGTAAACGGTTTCTTTTTTATATTTTTATGAATCTGTGAAATATTTATTTTATATTCTATGAATCAATAAAATAGATATTTAATTTTATCAAATTGTATTAAAAACTAAACAGCTAATATTATAAATCAAATATCTTGAAAAAGCTTATAAAAGTTAATAATAAATCGTCATTGCCCAAGTACAGGCAAATTATTGACTCGGTTTATCTTGCCATTAGCAGCGGAAAATTAAAAAAAGGAGATAAAATTCCTTCAATAAATAAAATTTCTGCCGGATATAACATAAGTCGTGATACTGTTATAAGTGCATTTACGGAGTTGAAATCAAGAGGAATCATAATCAGTCAGGCCGGTAAGGGGTATTATGTATCCAATACCGATACCGGTGTTAAAGAGAAAGTATTTGTTTTGTTTGACGAGCTGGATTCATTTAAGGAAGATATATATAACGGATTGATGAGTGAGCTGAAAGGCAAAGCAAATTTAGAACTCTATTTTCATCATTTTAGTTTTAAAAAGTTTCGTTCGCATATTATAAATAATGCAGGCAAGTTTTCTTCATATATAATAATGCCATCTTATTTTGAAAATTTAAATCACTTAATTTCAAAATTGCCGGGAAGGAAAGTGCTGATTACTGATATTATTAAATCAGATTTAGGAAGTTATCCTGTTGTTTATCAGGATTATGAACTGGATTTATATGAAGCTTTACACGAAACCGGCCCATTGCTGAAAAAATACAGAAAACTTGTAATGGTAAATTCAGGCAACAGGGAACCGGAAAAGAGGCTGACAGGATTTGAACGGTATTGCAAAGAAAATAATTATGATTATCAAATTATTGAATCAATTGACGAATCAAGGCCCGGACTATATGAAGCATGGTTTGTGATTTCTGACAACGACCTGATAAAACTGCTGAAATTAACCGGTGAGTATAATTATAAACTGGGTAAAAAATTTGGTGTTGTTTCCTTAAATGAATCAAAGCTTAAGGAGGTGGTGAAAGGAGGTATTACCACAATTTCAACTGACTTCAGGGAGATGGGAATGAATGCGGGAAAAATCCTTTTGTCGCAGAATAATGATAAAATCAGAAATAATTTCAGATTAATTATAAGAAACAGTTTGTAAAAATATTAGATGAACATTTTTTACATAATTTGTCATTCGGTTTTATAATTATATATATTTGCGGTACTACTTGCTTTACCTGACTTTTTAAATAATAATGACAAACTAAATAGAGTTTTTTATGATTAGCATAAAAAAATAAATTATAAACCAAATTTATATCATGGCAAAAATTCAAGATTTAATTGTAAAAATTAATAATGGCGATAATCCTTTGTTCAGGGAATTGTATGGTAACGACAAACAAATTCTGAAGGAACAATCTCAAAGATATTCAGATTTGATGTCTGATTTCCAAAAAACTTTTGAAAATGACGATGTGCAGTTATTCAGCTCTCCCGGACGTACCGAAATAGGTGGCAATCATACTGATCATAATTACGGACGCGTGCTTGCCGGTGCGGTAAATTTAGATAACATTGCGGTTGCTGCTGCTAACGGCACTGACATAATTCGCATTAAATCTTTAGGTTATCCCAAATTTGAAGTAAATATTTCAGAATTAAAAATTGATGAATCTCAGTTTTATACTTCATCTTCACTGGTTAAGGGTATTTGTGCCGGAATGAAGGAAAGGGGATATAAAACAGGTGGTTTTGATGCCTGTATCGATGGCCGTGTGCCGAAGGGCTCCGGATTAAGTTCATCAGCATCCTTTGAAGTAATGATTGGTTCGATTCTGAATGAATTATTCAATGAAGGCGGAATGCCGGCTGTTGAGAATGCCATTATCGGACAATGGGCAGAAAACAATTATTTTGGCAAACCCTGCGGACTGATGGATCAGACAGCATGTGCGGTGGGAGGATTGATTACGATTGATTTTAAGGACCCGGCAAATCCGCTGGTTAAGGAAATTGATTTTGACTTTGTATCCACCGGTTATTCTCTGGTTATTACTGATGTGGGCGGCGGGCATGATGATGCCGAATCGCAGGCCGAGTACGCTTCGTTGCCAACTGAAATGAAATCGGTTGCTGCCG
>CAZXTX010000026.1:8628-12436 GCA_964643695.1 uncultured Mariniphaga sp.
CTGGCACTGGCACTTAGTGAAATGGTGCTGAAAGGAAATGGTGCATGGCGTGTTCACGGGGGAGGATTCGGCGGTACTATTCAGGCATTCGTTTCGGCTGAAAAACTTGATGAATATATTGATATCCTTGAGCACGTATATGGTAAAGGAAGCTGTCATAAACTTTTTATACGTAATAAGGGAGCAGTAAAACTTGTTTTTTAAAAAAATGATTGTTACTGCTTTTACAATATCAATATTTTTATACATTTACCGATTATAAATTTTTTTACTCAATATTAATCGAAAAAGATTATTAATCAATTTTAAAATTATAATTATGAATCAAAACAAAAGTTATGTAGTGCCCATTATTATGATGGTTGCACTGTTTGGTATGATTGCATTTGTTACCAATCTGGCAGCCCCGATGGGACAGGTACTTAAAGAGCAGTTTGGTGCATCTAATTTCGAGGGATTGCTGGGAAATGCTGCAAACTTTATTGCTTATGCGGTAATGGGAATTCCCGGCGGTATTTTGCTTCAGAAGGTTGGTTACAAACGCACGGCTCTGATTGCCATTGCAGTAGGATTTGTTGGTGTGGGTATTCAGTATCTTTCAGGCCATGCCGGAAGCTTTGGCGTTTATCTGCTTGGCGCATTTGTAGCAGGTTTTTCAATGTGTTTGCTGAATATAGTGGTAAACCCCATGCTTAATACCCTGGGAGGCGGCGGTAACAGAGGTAATCAGCTGATACAGGTTGGTGGTTCGTTCAACTCTGTTATGGCAACTTTCACTCCTGCATTTGTTGGTATTTTGATTGGTGAAACAACAAAAGCCAATATTAAGGATGTATTCCCTGTAATGTATATTGCCATGGCAGTTTTTGCACTTGTTTTCATTATTATGTTTTTGGTTAATATTCCTGAGCCACATGCTGACAAAGCAAAGGAACCTTTAAAGAACCTGATGTCAGGTGCATTAAAATTCAGACATTTTGTGTTGGGTGCAATTGCAATTTTTGTTTATGTTGGTGTTGAAGTGGGAACACCCGGAGTTCTGATACTTTGGTTATCTGACACTGTAGTAGGAAAAACCACAGCCGGTTTTGTTGCCGGAACATACTGGTTTTTAATGCTTGTAGGCCGTTTGGCCGGTGCTTCTTTAGGAAGCAAAATTTCAAGCAAGGCTATGCTTACAACAACATCTTTGATAGGACTGATTTTAATTTTATTGGCTATTATATTACCCACTTCAACCGAAGTGGCACTTCCTGTATTGCAGCGTTCCGGCACAGGTGCCCTCTCCTTTGGACTGGCACAGGTTCCGATTAATGCAATGTTTATTGTATTGGTAGGTTTGTGTACTTCAATTATGTGGGGCAGTATATTCAATCTTGCTGTTGAAGGCCTTGGCAAATATCTTGCTGCAGCTTCAGGTATTTTTATGGTACTTGTTTGCGGTGGAGGTATTCTTCCGGCAATTCAGGGATGGATTGCAGACATGGGCGGTTACATTTCGAGCTACTGGGTAATTTTCCTTGGTCTGGCATATTTGCTGTTCTATGCTTTAATTGGAAGCAAAGTAACCAAACGCGAAGAAGATCTTATAATGTAATCTGAAAAACAGAAAATTATTATAGAGAGGTTGCCACAAAGGCAGCCTCTTTTTTGTTTGAGCTGCCTCGTTCTGAAATAATGCAATGAACAAGGCCAATGGATATTTATGAATTATTCAAAAGGGAAAACATTATTCTCCAACAGATAATTCATTATTGTATCGATATTTGGTCCGTTTTCTTCAGGATTAAATATCAGATTTGCATTTTCAGGCTTTTCAAACTGAATATCAATTCCGGGTAAATTGTCAATTTCGCCGCGTTCGGCTTTTTCATATAAATAGGGTTTGTTGTTTTTACAATAATCGAGAGTTGCATCCATAAAAAACATATGAAATCTCTCCTTACCGATTATTTCCCCGATTTGATCTCTAAGTGAGTCAATTGGCGATATAAATGAGCAGACAGCTATAATTCCCTGATCGTTCATAATTTTGGCAATATGTGCAACTCGTCTGAGATTTTCGGCACGGTCGGCAGGCGAAAAGTCAAGCTCCCGGTTCAGGCCTGAACGTACAGAACTTCCATCTAAAAGAACAGCAACGGCTCCTTCATCAAAAAGCCTTTTTTCGAGACTGAAGGCAAGCTCATTCTTACCGGAACCATGAAGTCCGGTAAACCATAGTGTCACTCCCTTCTGATTTAGTTTTTTCTGTCTCTCCTCAGTCGAAACCAGTGATTTGCCTTTTTTAATTTTCTCTTTGTCGATGTCGGAAATTCTGGTGGGAAGGTCTTTACTTTCCATTTTATTCAGAATCATTCCCACAGCAACGGTGTTGTTTGTAACCGGATGTATCAATACAAACGAACCTGTATTTTTATTTTTATTGTAGGGATCGAAAAAGAGTGGTTTTGCGGTTGTGATAATTGTCCTGCCAATTCTGTTTAAGGATAGTGTGTCGGTTTTGATTTTATCCAGAGTATTTACATCCACATTATACCTTACCATGTCAATTCTGGCGCGTGTGGTATTTGTTGTGTGTTTCAGAAAAAACTGAAGCGAAATATCCATCGGCTCTTCATCCATCCAAACAAGCATGGCTTCAAAATGGCGTACTGTCAGAGGAAGATTATCGGGTTTTACCAGCATTTCACCTCTCGAAACATCAATTTCATCTTCCAGAACAAGTGTAACTGCCTGTGGCGGAAAAGCTTTTTCAAGGTTCCCGTCGTATGTTGAAATTGCTTTTACCTTTGAAGTTTTCCGGGAGGGGAGAGCCATAACTTCATCACCCGGTTTAATAATTCCGGAGGCAACATTGCCTGAAAAACCGCGGAAATTCCTGTCGGGGCGCATTACATACTGAACAGGAAAGCGAAAATCGTCAAAATTACGATCGCTGCTTACATGTACGGTTTCCAAAAATTCCAGCAGGCTTTTGCCGTGATACCACGACATGTTTTCAGAAAGTTCCACAACATTGTCGCCCTTTAGTGCCGACAGGGGAATAAACTCCACATCAGGGATATACAGATGAGCTACAAAGTTTTTATATTCGGCGCATATTTCGTTAAACACACTCTCTTTAAAATCCACAAGGTCCATTTTGTTAACAGCCAAAACAACATGTTTAATACCCAGCAACGATACCAGATAGGTATGCCTTCTTGTTTGAGTAATAACTCCTTTTGTGGCATCTATCAGAATAATTGCCAGGCTTGCAGTTGAACCGCCGGTAATCATGTTTCGTGTGTACTGTTCATGCCCCGGGGTGTCGGCAATAATAAATTTTCTTTTAGCTGTTGAAAAATAGCGGTAAGCAACATCAATGGTAATTCCCTGCTCACGTTCGGCCTTCAAACCGTCAAGCAGCAGTGCATAGTCAATATCCTCTCCGGCATGGCCTATTCTTTTACTGTCTCTTTCAAGGGCAGATAAATGGTCTTCATACAAAGTTTTGCTGTCGAACATCAGCCGTCCGATTAAAGTGGATTTGCCGTCATCCACCGAACCTGCCGTAAGCAGTCTTAATAAATCTTTCCGCTGATCCTGATCTAAAAATGCGCGTATATCTATATTGCCGGTTTTTATTTCCATTTTATTTTTCACTCAACTTTTTAATTATAAACTGCTGTTTCTGGTTTTGATTTTTTTAATGATTAAATCTGGAAAGTTAAAAATATCCTTCCCGTTTTTTCTGTTCCATACTGCCTTCCTGATCAAAATCAATTACTCTGGTTGTGCGTTCGGAAACTTTTACCGTCATCAT
>CAZXTX010000026.1:12536-15893 GCA_964643695.1 uncultured Mariniphaga sp.
AGTTCAGGCCTTTGATTTTTCGGATCCCAGTGATGAAACTCATCTCTGAATGAGAAAATTCTCTCTTTTGCGCGTGATTTTTCCTCATCGCGGCGGGCACCGCCAAATGCAGCATCAAATTTATATTTCGTCAGTCCTTCAAGAAGTGCCTCTGTTTTCATAACGTCAGTATGAACTTTGCTGCCGTGTGTGAACGGACCTATTCCGCTTTCGTATCCCTGTTTGTTGTAATGAACAATCAGATTCCAGCCTTTTTCCTTTGCATACTCATCACGGAATTCAACCATCTCACGAAATTTCCATTTGGAGTCGATATGCATTAGCGGAAAGGGGACTTTACCCGGATAGAAAGCTTTTTCTGCCAGACGCACCATTACCGACGAGTCTTTTCCGATTGAATAGAGCATTACCGGATTTTCAAATTCAGCTGCTACTTCACGTATTATATGAATGGCTTCGGCTTCAAGCTCCCGAAGATTTGTCAAAATATTTCCTTTCATTCGCTTACAATTGTTTGTTTTTATGGTGCTGAATGGAACTATACTTTTTTTATTAATTTCTTGTTCATGATTGTTCCATCAGTCATAAAATATACTTTCTATTTTGAGAATGTGGCAAATATAAAACTTTTATTGCAACACTTATTTTCCTGAAACGGCTTCATGCCTTTTATTAAGCATTCTTTGGGTCAATGTAAAAAGATTAGTTTAAAAATCCCAAAAAATGGGAATTATAGTAATGGATATTATAAATGCCAGCAGATTGAGCGGTAATCCTATTTTCAAAAAGTCTTTGAACTTATAGTCACCTATTGCCTGTACAATAAGGTTCGTCTGATAACCAATAGGTGTTGAAAAGCTTGCAGATGCTGCAATTGTAATTGCCACAAAAAACGGTTTCGGGTCAACGTTCAGCTGTTGTGCAGCTGCAAGGGCAATCGGAAACAGCAGTGCGGCGGCAGCGTTGTTTGTAATAATTTCCGTAAAAATATTTGTTGTAATATATAAGGCAATCAATACACCTATCGGGCCCATTCCATGTGAAATATTGATAACTGAACGTGCAAGTGATTCGGCAGCTCCCGAGTTTTGCAGTGCCTTGCTTAATGCAAATGAACATGCAATTGTAATCAGAACATCCCAGCTGATTGATTTCGTATATTTTTGGTGAGGCATTATTTTTAGCCAGATAAGCAGTAAGGCAGCTAATATCGAAAAGAAAAACATATCGAGAGTTATACCTCCGGGAGATTCAAAATACTGGCCTACAGTTGCTCCCATAATCATAATCAGAAGTATTATAAAGGCCAGCCATTTTTTCCAGAAGGTTCCTGCCGATCGGTAATCACGAATATAGGATGTAAGGTAAAATATTTTTGATTCACCCCAGTTCTGAATGAAATTGTCGGTTGTTAACAGCACCAGATTGTCTCCCGGCCTTAGTACAAGCTTATCAAGATTTGAAGTTATTCGTTCACCGTTTCGGTGAATGGCAAGTACAACAGCCTGATAGTGGTCATAAAAATTAAACTCCGAAATGGTTTGTCCCACACCGGGGAAACGTGGTGAAAGAACAGCTTCATATTGCTTGAGCTTTTCTTTGGGAATATTTTTAAGCAGATGAAAATTACTGAATTTGATATTGTCATTGTTTAGGATGTAATTCAGCCTGTCAGATTTTCCTGAAAGAAGTAATTTATCGCCCGGTTCAATAATGTAGCTTTTCTTTCCGGTTTCAATTACTTTTTCATTACGATTTATAAATTTTACAAAAAGTCTGTCAAGTTCTTTAATTCTTCCCTTTTTAATTTCTGCTCCTGTCAGATTACTGTTGTCGGGAATAATCACATCGTAATAATAATCTTTTGTTTCAGCCGTACTTTTTGATTTGAATACAATTTTTTTCCCCGGTAAAAGTTTATTGCCGAAAATTGCCATATAAAGTGTTCCGGCAATTGTTACCGCGAGTCCCACTTTTCCAAGTTCAAACATACTGAACCCTTTCATGCCGTTTTCCATCATAAGCCCGTGTACAACCAGATTGGTGGAAGTGCCTATCAATGTACAGGTTCCGCCAATAATAGTGGCATAGGAGAGGGGAATAAGAAACTTTTTAGGAGATAAGTTTAGTTTCTCTGCCCATTGTTTAACAATAGGAGCAAAAATTATTACTACCGGAGTATTATTCAGAAAAGCAGATAATATTGAAACCGGCAAGGTAATGCGCGGAATAAGAAATACCATTCTCCCTCTTTTGCGTGGCAAATAAGTTTGTGCCACTCTGTCAAGTACCCCCGATCGCCGTATTCCGTCGCTAACAAGGTAAAGTATCGCAACCGTAATCATTCCCTTATTGGAAAAACCGGATAAAAGTTCTTTACTGCTGATTATACCGGCTGACATTAAAATTACTGCAGAAGAAAAAAAGACAATGCCGGGGCGCATTATTTCCTTTGCGAGTGCCGCAATGGTTAAAACAACCACTGCAATTACTATATAACCTTCAATAGTTAACAAGTTGAAAATTAATGTTTATTACATTTTATGTCAGAAAAATCAGCTTTTAAGTAACTGCCAAAACTAAATATAAAATTGAATCCTTCAAAAACGGGATGAATATTTAATTGAAAAATCAGCTTACGATTCTTAAAAAGCCTTCACCTTCCCTGAATGGAAGGCTAAACCAGAAAACTGAACCTTTGTCAGGAGTTGATGTAAATTTCAGCTCACCACCAAGCAACTGAATAAAGTGTTGTGCAATAGATAAGCCTATACCGGAACCGGTGGTTAAATCATTAATTTCATTTTTAATCCGGTAAAAACGAATAAATATATTTTCTTTTTCTTCTGTCGGAATTCCGATACCGGTATCTGAAATTGTAAATTTCACAGCAGAATTGCCTGCCATTTCGTAACCGATAAAAATCTCGCCTTTACGGGTATATTTAACGGCATTGTCAAGCAGAATCTGAAAAGTTTCCAGAAGCAGTTTCCTGTCGGTTACAAAGCCAAACGAATTGTTGGGAACATCCAGCCCGAGGCGCATTTCAACGTGTCTGCTGTCGGGTATTAATGATTTGTAACGAATGTAAACATCACGCAACAATGAATTAACAGGGCAGAAATTCATGGAAACGTTCACCGTGTCAGTTTCAATTTTTGAAAGATGAATTGTATTGTCAATCATATTCAGAAGCTGGGAGGCATTATTGGTTATTGCTTCTGAAAGTTCAGTGCGTTCAGAACCTTCAATTCCTCCTTCAGCTAATATTCTGGTGAAATTTGTAATTATATTCAAAGGAGTCCGGATTTCGTGAGAAAGGTTGGCAAGGAAAGCAGATTTTAGGCGGTCGCTTTC
>CAZXTX010000027.1:0-15871 GCA_964643695.1 uncultured Mariniphaga sp.
TTTCTCTCCTCTTCATCGCAATTAAGATTAATATTGAAATTATCAGGCCGTTTGAAACTCATATCTTCAGTAAAACCCAGCGTAGGGTCTGCTAAAACTTTCTTATAAAAATAACCCCAAATAGGTAATGCCATATTGGCCCCCTGCCCCGATGATATTGTTCTGAAATGGATACTCCTCAAATCGGCACCGGTCCACACACCGGCGGTAAGTTCGGGAGTAGTTCCGACAAACCAGCCATCGGAATGGTTTTGTGTTGTTCCGGTTTTGCCTGCAATAGGCATTTTGAACTTTCCGTAACCATCACGGTTTCTGAGCCGCGCTCCGGTACCTGTATCAATAACTCCCTGAAGCAGGTTTACCATCAGGTAAGCAGTTTGTTCGTCAAAAGCCTCGTGCCGTTCCGGCTGAAAGGCAGCAATCACGTTTCCGTATCTGTCTTCAATACGGGTTACAAAATATGGTTTAACATAAACACCCTGATTTGTATATGTATTGAAAGCCCCCACCATTTCATACAGAGTTATATCTGAAGTTCCCAAAAACAATGACGGAACCGGATCAATGGGGCTATATACCCCCATGCGCTTCATCACTTCGGTTACCGCCTGCGGATTAAACTGCTTCATCACCCATGCTGAAATTTTATTGCGCGACTGTGCCAGCCCCCACTTCAAAGTGACCAGTTTACCCTCATTTTCACTGTCCTGCTCAGCATCCTTAGGCTCCCAGACAGTACCGTCGGGAAGCTGAAACTGCTGAGTCACGTATGGAACTTTAGTACACGGCGTAAGGCCGTTTTGCATGGCAAGCGTGTAAAGAAAAGGTTTCAGTGTTGAACCGACCTGACGTTTTCCGCCTTTTACCATGTCATACATAAAATATTTATAGTTCGGCCCGCCCACATATGCCTTTACTTTTCCTGAATGAGGCTCCATAGCCATAAATGATGACCTGAAATAACGCAGATACCATTTTATTGAATCCATAGGCGACATAATTGTATCAATCTCGCCCTTCCATGAAAAAATGGTCATTTCTGCCGGCTTTTTAAAATCCTCTTTAATTTCATTAAAATTCAGCCCCTTGGCATTTAAAACACGATAACGTTCGGAACGTCTGATTTCACGATTAATCAAGTCATCAACTTCGCCCGCAGTCATGTTATTTGCAAACGGCGGATTGTTAAGATACTTCATTCCGCCGTCAAATTCAGGCTGTAAATTGTTTTTAAGATGATACTCCACCGACTCAACAGCATATTGCTGCATCCGCGAATCAAGAGTTGTAAATATTCTCAGGCCATCGGTATATAAATCATAATTCTGTCCATCGGGTTTAATGTTTTTTACACACCAGCCATATAACGGATTGGTTTCCCATTCAAGTGAATCCTCTCTATAGGTTTGCATCTGCCACGAGGCATAATTCTTTTTTACAGGTTTGCGTGCAGTTAAAGTCAGCCTGAGATATTCACGAAGATATGGCGCAGGACCGCTTTTATAATCAACTTTCTGAAAAGTTAAATCAAGAGACAGCTGTTTTGATGAGTCCCTTACTGCTTTAGTGATATAACCATATTTCGCCATTTGGTTCAGAACAACATTCCTTCGGGTCAGAACCAGTTCCGGACGGCGCACCGGATTGTACAGTGACGAGTTTTTTGCCATTCCCACAAGCATTGCCGCCTGATGCAGTTGCAGTGAGTCGGGCGGAATATTAAAATATACCTGAGATGCCGACTTTATTCCGACTGCCAGATTCAAAAAATCATATTTGTTGAGATACATTAAAATTATCTCTTCCTTGGTATAACTGCGTTCAATATTAACCGCAATCACCCACTCCTTAAATTTTCTTAAAACCAGTTTTAACTTGCCCATTGAATCTTCACGCGGAAACAGCATTTTTGCAAGCTGCTGACTTAATGTACTTCCGCCGCCCGAACTTGTTTTGCCTGTCAGTATTCCCTTAAAAACACGGAATAACCCTCTTAAATCAACACCTGAATGTTTAAAAAACCTGACATCTTCAGTGGCAATTAATGCATCTATTAAATGTTGGGGAAGATTTTCATAATTAACAAAAGTCCTGTTTTCATGAATAAAATATTTATCGAGAACTTTGCCATCTTCAGAGAATATTTCGGATGCAAGAATATTTGGCGGGTTTTCAAGCTCCTCAAATGTCGGCATAAAGCCCAAATGTCCGCCGGCTATCATTCTAAACAATAAAATTGTTCCTCCAACCCCAAGAAAAAACAGGATCCAAAATCCGATTATATATTTTTTCCAGTTGTTGTCATTATTTTTTTTATTCATGTAATCAGCAATTTAATTTTGCGGCAAAGATAATTTTTTCCACGTTTGAACCAATGAATCAAACGCATGCAGCCCGTTTATTATTCTGTTTTCTTACAAATAATTTAACCATTTACGGTTAAGCGCAAATTAAATAAATAAATTAAATTTTGAACTTAGCGTTTCATTTTCTTTAATTTGCAAAAAATTTAAAGAAGGGAATATAGAATATGCAAGAAAATCTTGTAATTGTTGAGTCGCCTGCAAAGGCAAAAACCATTGGAAAATTTTTAGGTAAAGAATATAATGTAACCTCATGTATGGGGCACATTCGCGATTTAGAAAAAAAGGATTTCGGTATTGATCTGGAAAACAATTATCAGCCAAAATATGTAATCAGCCCTGATAAAAGAAAAATTGTTGCAGAACTTAAAAAACTTGCAAAAAATGCCAAAATAGTATGGCTTGCTTCTGATGAGGACCGTGAGGGTGAAGCTATTGCATGGCATTTAAAAGAAGTTTTAAAACTTGAACCGGAAAAGACCAAACGAATAGTTTTTCATGAAATTACAAAAGAAGCTATTCAGCGTGCAATTGAAAATCCACGTTCCATTGACGACAATCTGGTAAATGCCCAGCAGGCACGTAGGGTGTTAGACCGGATTGTGGGATTTGAAGTTTCTCCCGTTCTCTGGAAAAAGGTTAAGCCGGCACTATCAGCCGGAAGGGTTCAGTCAGTTGCAGTAAGGCTGATTGTTGAACGCGAGCGTGAAATAATTAACTTTAACACAGAAACCTGGTTCAGAGTTACCGCAACTTTTTATACAAACGATAAAAATGGCAATCAGGCCGAACTGAAAGCTGAACTGAATAAAAGATTTGCAACCAAAAAAGAGGCATATGCATTTATGGAAAAATGCCGGACAGCTGAATTTAAAGTTGCAGATGTCGTAAAAAAACCTTCAAAACGCTCACCTGCACAGCCATTCACAACTTCAACACTGCAACAGGAAGCCAGCCGCAAACTTGGTTTTTCGGTTTCACAAACCATGTCAGTTGCCCAAAGACTGTATGAAAGCGGAAAAATAACCTATATGCGTACCGATTCGGTTAACCTTTCTGCACTTGCACTAAATACTGCAAAACAAAAAATCAGTGAACTTCACGGTGAAAAGTATGTGAAAATCAGAAAGTACACCACCAAAACAAAAGGAGCACAGGAAGCACATGAAGCTATCAGGCCAACCTATATGGACAAGGAAACTGTCAGCGGAACTGCTCAGGAACAACGCCTGTACGAATTAATCTGGAAACGCACAATGGCATCGCAAATGGCTGATGCAATTCTTGAAAGAACAACAGTTACTATTTCAGTGTCATCAGTGCCGGAAGTTTTTACAGCATCGGGTGAAGTAATCATTTTCGACGGTTTCCTGAAAGTTTACATGGAATCAACCGATGATGAACATGCCGGCGGAAACAGTCAGGAAATTATTCCGCCAATTAAGGCAAACGATTTACTGAAAATGTTTTTAATGACTGCAACACAGCGTTTTTCGCAACGCCCGCCCAGATATACAGAAGCGTCACTTGTGAAAAAACTGGAAGAGCTGGGAATCGGAAGGCCGTCAACATACGCTCCGACAATCACCACAATTCAAAACCGCAATTATGTGGTTAAGGAAGACCGGCCCGGAACTGAAAGAAAATTTGAAACAGTTACTTTAAAAAATAACACTATTTCAGAAAAAACCAATACGGAAATTACAGGTGCTGAAAAATCAAAACTTTTTCCGACTGACATAGGTATGGTTGTAAACGATTTCCTTATGGAAAATTTCAGTCAGGTTATGGATTATAACTTTACAGCCAATGTGGAAAAAGAGTTTGACGATATAGCGGAAGGAGAAAAGGAATGGAACGAAATGATTGACAAGTTCTATCAGCCGTTCCACAATCAGGTAAAAAATGTACTTGAGCATTCCGAACGCTCAAAAGGCGAAAGAGTTCTTGGAACTGACCCTAAAACCGGGAAGCAGGTATCGGTAAAAATCGGACGCTTCGGGCCATTGGCACAACTTGGCGAAAGCACATCTGATGAAAATACGGAAAAACCTCAGTTCGCCAGTCTCCTCACAGGTCAGCACCTTGAAACAATTACCCTTGAAGAGGCACTCGAACTGTTCAAACTTCCGCGTGATTTAGGCGAGTTTGAAAATAAAAACGTTATCGTCAACATCGGACGCTTCGGGCCTTATATTAAGCACGACAACAAATTTGTATCTCTCGGGAAAAACGACGATCCGCTTACGGTTGAATTAAACCGGGCTGTAGAACTGATTGAATCCAAACGGGATAAAGATAAAAAGGCAATAATTAAAATTTTTGACGAAGAACCTGATTTAAAAATACTTGACGGAAGATACGGACCGTATATATCTTATAAAAGAAAAAATTACAGAATTCCAAAGAAAATGAATGCCGCAGAACTTTCACTTGAAGATTGCAAAAAATTAATTGAAGAGTCTGCCAGCCCAAAAACAAAAAAAACATCCGGAAAAAGAAAAAAAGCTGATGAATAAATAATATAATCAGCAAAAAACAACATAATGCTGACAGTATAAAAAAAGTTATACAGGAATATGCTCCAATGAACACTTTTGAAAATTTCAATTTAACTGACTATTTTGAGCCTGTTGATACCGACTCGCTTATGTCTGAATATAATCTGCCGGGAAGATATTCTTTAGGTTTTACCATAAAAAAGTTCACATCGAAATTTTTATCCGGCAAACCGAAAAATTGTGATATTGTACTGATTGGAGTGCCATTTGAAGACGGTAAACATCAGGGCAGTGAAACTCAAAATAAAATCAGGGCAGAGCTTTACTCGCTTGCCACCCCTGAAAACAGTGTTAAAATAGCAGATTTGGGAAATCTCAAACCTGCCGTAAGTACCAAAGGCACTCTGCTTGCACTCAGGGATGTTGTGGAGTATCTGAACGAACTCAATATTTTGAGCATCATTATTGGAGGAACACAGGAATTAACGGCAGGTATCTGCAACGCTTTCAGAAACGACAAATTTTTCTGGCTTTCGGTTGTTGACTCCGCCCTGGATATAAAAAAGAGAATTGAAACTTTTAATTCCGGCAATTTTCTGACAAGTATTTTCAAAAACCTGCCCGGTATTTTTCAGTTTAGCCTGATTGGTTATCAGACTCACCTTACAGGCAGTAATTTAATTTCACAAATGAAACAGTCAGGTGAGCACCTGCGGCTGGGACGGTTAAGAGAGAAATTTTCAGATGCTGAAAGTATCCTTCAAAACAGTGATGTTCTCTCTTTTGACATGGGAGCGGTAAAATTTTCGGAAGCACCGTCAACAACTCATAAAAATCCCAACGGATTACGCAGTGAGGAAGCCTGCCAGCTGGCAAGATATGCCGGATTAAGCCCGAAAATCAAAGTTTTCGGACTTTTTAACGTTTTAAAAGGCAAAAAAGAAGATTATGATATAACCACAAAACTAACTGCCGAAATTATATGGTATTTTATTGAAGCAGCCGGAAACAGAAATTTTTCAGGAAGAAAAGTTGTTTACAATGTTTCGGTGGAAGGCCTCGACAAGCCCATAACTTTTAAGCATGAGAAGGAGACCGGAAGATGGTGGTTTGAAATACGTTCATTGTCGGGTGAAACTATAGATTTAGCCTGTACACATAACGATTATCTAATTGCTTCTGAAAATGAAATTCCTGAAAAATGGCTGAAGTTTGTTCAAAAAATGGATGATTTATCAAAATAATAAAAAAATACTATCGTTCATAGCATACCGGGTTAAAGAAGTTTGCTGCAAATGACATTTTTTTATTTCTTTAACCTGCTTTGACAAATAAAATTATTTACATCTGAAAGGTGTATGAAAAAAAATATTTCTTTTCTATATTTGTTGCTGTTAATAAGCTGGGGTGTTTTTGGACAGGGAGATCCTCAATATACCAACAATATGTTTTATAAGCTTGGTGTAAATCCGGGATTTTCAGGTGCTGAAAATGCACTCAGCGGACTAATTTTAAACCGGTATCAATGGGAAGGAATGAAAGGAGCTCCAAAAACACTTGTTTTTAGTGCTGATGCAGCAATTAATGCTTTTGGCTCACCTGGCGGAATAGGCATTAATGTTATCAGCGATCAGCTTGGTTTTGCAAAAAACACCCTCATCAACGGGAATTATGCATACCGTGCTGACCTGGGTTTCGGAATGCTGGGTATTGGCATTTCGCTGGGCTTTTATTCTCAGGGGATTAAGGGCGAATGGGAGATTCCTGAAGATGTTTTAGGACTTGGAACACAGCCCGGCTCCGACCCGGCAATACCGCAGGGAGAATCAAGCCAGGTGGCATTTGATGTGGGCAGCGGTTTGTATTTATCGTCAAAACAGTATTTTTTAGGACTGTCGGTAACGCACATAAACCAGGCTGCCATTGAGTATGATGAAACAGCAAGGTCTTATTTAACAAGACACTACTATTTAATGGGAGGATACAATATTAAGCTTACGGATCCGTTATTTGAATTGCGCCCGTCATTTTTGTTAAAATCTGATGTGGCAGCATGGCAGCTGGATTTAAATGCCAATATTGTTTATGACGACAGGTTTTGGGGAGGTATCTCATACCGTGTACAGGATGCAGTTGCGCTGCTGATGGGACTTGAACTGACCAATGGTTTGAAACTGGGCTATTCTTTCGATTTAGTCACTTCTGCCATCGGATATTACGGTTTAGCATCGCACGAGCTGTTTTTAACGTATTCGGTAAATTTGGAACGAAACCGAAATCAGAAATATAAAAGTATTAGATTTTTATAAAGAAAGCCATATATTTGAGCTATGAAAAAACTACTTTCTATCGCAATTGCACTCTTATCCCTGTTAAATTTTACAGGTTGCAAAACTTCCGGTAACGGAGAACTTGTAGGCGTGCAAAACAGACCTAAATGGCGTGAGTCACAACCCTACGGAATGGTATTCGTACGAAGGGGGAGTTTTACTATCGGACCAAGCGATCAGGACCCGGCCATGGCAGGTGTGCCAACCACAAGAGTTTCACAGGAAGCATTCTGGATGGATGACACTGAAATTACAAATAACGAATACCGGCAGTTTGTTAACTGGGTTAAAGATTCAACAGCCCGGATAATGCTCGGGGAGCAGTATCCGGAGTTCGTTATTACCGAAGACCGCAGCGGTACTCCTCTTGATCCTCCGAGGGTTAACTGGCGTCAAAAAATAAACTGGCGCGATGTTGATTACCAAATGGCTATGGAAGACCTCTATATCCCTGAAAACGAACGCTTTTTCGGCAAAAAGGAAATTGATACACGCAAGCTTGTGTATGAATACTGGTGGATAGACCTGCATCAGGCTGCCAAACGCTCAAACAGTTATAACTTTGAAACACAGCGTTACGAAGGAAACGTGTATGACAGTCAGGGCGAACTGAGGCCAATCGAAAACAGATCGGCTTTCATTATGCGGGATCAGGTGCATGTTTATCCCGACACATTAACATGGATCAGAGATTTCACCTACTCCTTCAACGAACCGTGGGCAACCCGGTATTTCTGGCATCCCGGTTTTGATGAATATCCGGTGGTGGGAGTTACATGGAAACAGGCCATGGCTTTCTGCAACTGGCGCACAAAAATTCAGACAGACTACCTTACTTCCAAAAAACAGGCTACCCTTCAGGCTTACCGCCTGCCTACCGAAGTGGAGTGGGAATATGCCGCACGCGGAGAAAAAGATTTTTCAATGTACCCGTGGGGAGGTTATTATACCCGTGGCAAAAACGGAGTATTTCTTTCAAACTTCAAACCGCTCAGAGGAAATTATGTTGAAGACGGCGGAATTTCAACAATGAAAGTTGGAAGTTACGAACCCAATAAATATGGACTTTACGATATGTCAGGAAATGTTGCCGAATGGACTGAAACTGCATATGACGAAGCCGGATACAGTTATTTCAGCGACCTGAACCCGACTTTTACATATAATGCAAGGCCCGATGATCCGCCCGTTATGAAAAGAAAAGTTGTAAGAGGGGGCTCATGGAAGGATATTGCCTATTTCACACAGGTTTCAACCCGAAGTTTTGAATATCAGGACTCAGCCAAATCCTTCGTGGGGTTCAGATGCGTAAGATCAACATTTGGCGATGAATTTAAATAACAAACTTTTATACTGCTTAAAATGAATATTGGAGAAATCTTTAAAACAAAACGCTGGCAGACATTCATGGGTTATGTATATGGCTGGGGAGCCTCAGTTGTAATGATAGGTGCCCTGTTTAAACTCCAGCACTGGCAGTATTCGGGCCTTCTGCTTACTGTCGGCCTGACAACCGAAGCACTTATTTTCTTTTTGTCGGCTTTTGAACCTCCGGTTGAAATGCCGGAATGGTCAAAGGTGTATCCTGAACTGCGTGATGATTACGACTTTATAGAAACCGAAGTTTCCGGTCGTAAAGGAAAAGATGGTTTAGAACAGTTGTTATCCTCAGCTGAAGTATCACCCGAACTGCTTGAAAAAGTCGGAAAAAGCCTTAATGACCTTACAAATACCGCCCGTGGAATCAGTGATATTTCAACGGCAACGCTGGCTACCGATATGTATGTGCAAAACCTGAGTTCAGCTTCTGAATCCATGAACACATTTGCCGAAATAAACAAAAAAGCAAACGAGTCGGTAAATGTATCAGTGGAAAAGCTTGTCAAATCATATTCGGAAGCCTCACAGCAACTGTCAGAAACGGGAAAAAGTGCAATTGATAATCTTCAGACAAGCAGTAAGGAATTTTCAACATATCTGGCCGAAACCGGAAAAAAACTTTCAGAAACAGTAAACGGAGCATCAAATTCAGTTTCTAACGAATTAAAGACTATTGGTTTAAACTCAAAGGCATATTCACAAAACCTTGATGTACTGAATCAAAATATCAATGCGCTGAATGACAGCTTAAAAAATCAGCTTGAAGGCACAAAAAATCAGTTTGAAGCCAACAGAAAATTCAATAATGATATAGTACAAATGAATGAGATTCTGGCATCTTCAATTTCTGAACTTCAGAAATATAAACAAAATGCAGAAAAACTTAACCAGCAGCTTGAATCACTTAACACTATTTATGCAAATATGTTAGGCGCTTTAAGTTACAAAAAGTAATATAAATTGAAGTAACCAAATTATGGCGTCGAAAAATTGTCCGGAAACACCACGGCAAAAAATGATAAACATGATGTACATTGTACTTACGGCAATGCTCGCACTGAACGTTGCAGCCGAAGTACTTGAAGCATTCAAGGTTGTGGACATAAGTCTGCTGCAGACATTTGAAACCGTAAACATGAAAAATGCTCAGGTGTACGCCCGTTTTGAACAGGCTTTTGCTGAAAATGAAACAAGGGTTGGAGTATGGAAGGATAAAGCCGACATCGTTAAATCAAACACCGACAGTTTAATACTTTATATAGGAAATCTGAAAAAAGAGATGGTGCTGTATGCGGGGGCATCACCCGTAACCAAAGACCGCCCCTTAACAGATGATAAATTCTTTCTTGCAACAAATGAGGGTGACACACTCATAATCTCAAAAGGCGATGATCTGAACTCACCGTCAGAATATATGATTACACAAAAAAATGCAACCCTGTTAAAAGAAGAACTAAATAAATTCCGTTCATCACTGATTTCATTTGTTGATGAAAACGATCAGGATTTGAGAAGCAATCTGACAACCACATTAGACACTTCCGATCCGCCTGTAAAAATGAAAGAGGGAGGTGAAAGCAAATCGTGGGAAACAGAACTTTTCCTGAATAAACCACTGATTGCAATATTAACCCTGCTCTCAAAAATACAGATTGACATTAAAAATTCCGAAGCCAACGTAATAAATTATCTATACTCACAAATTGATGCCGGAGCGTTTCTGTTTAATAAACTGGGAGCAAAAGTAATTCCCAACTCAAGTATTATTTTGCAGGGTGATGAATATATAGCAGATGTTTTTTTAGCTGCGGAAGACACAACTCAGCAGCCTGAAATTTTAATAGGCAACAGGCCGATGCCGGTTCATGACGGAAAAACAACATACAGGGTAAAAACAACCGAGCCCGGTGTTTTCAGTTGGAGCGGACTTATAAAATACAAAACTCCCACGGGTGAAATAAGAAATTATCCTTTTGAACAAAAATATCAGGTCACACAGCCAAGTGTAACAATGTCGGCCACACGCATGAACGTTTTTTACCGCGGATTAGACAACCCTTTCAACGTGGGGGGCGGCGGTATTCCACAGGAAGACCTGGAAATAACAATGACCAACGGAACAGTGCAGAAAAGAGGTGACGGATATATCATTAAGCCAAATGAAATTGATGAACAGGGACTCCGCACCACAGTTTCGGTTTATGCAAGTATTGGCGGCGAAAGACGGCTTATGGGAAGTTCAAACTGGCGGGTAAAAAGAGTACCTGACCCGGTTGCACATGTTGCCGGGCAGGCAGGCGGAAACATCAGAAAAGAACGACTTCTGGTTGAAGACGGCGTTCTTGCTGTTCTTGAAGATTTTGATTTTGACTTTAAATATGTAGTAACCCAGTTCAGGGTGGAAGTATCTTCTGCCGGTGGTTATGTCAATTTCTTTGAAAGCAGTTCAAACCGGTTCACCGCCGAACAGAAAGACCAGTTCAGAAGATTAAATCCAAACAGTTTAATATATATAGCTAACATTAAGGCGAGAGGCGACGACGGCACAACACGTGACCTCGCTCCAATCTCGTTTAAAATTCAATAAAAAATGAAAAGATTAACAGTTAAAATAGGAATTCTGGTTTTTGTACTTTCCTTTATCGGAAAACCGACAGAAGCGCAAATTATTAACGGTGCCTATCAGAAAACAGATATGTCACAAAAAAGGCCCATGCCTCTGCCGACAGTCAGGGAAGCTGATGTTTTCTGGTCAAAACAGGTGTGGCGGATAATTGACCTGAGGGAAAAAATGAACCTCCCGCTCTACTATCCCACCACCGAAATGGACGGCAGAAACAATTTAATCAATCTGTTGCTCAGGGGAATTGAAAACGGACAAATTACCCCGTATGATGCCAGACTTGATGACGATTTTAAAGTGCCAATGACTTATGAACAGGTGCAGGAAGCTTTTGGTGCGACAGAATCTACAGAAGAGACAATCGACTTTGACACTGGAGAACGCAAAAGGGTCACCATTCAGGGTGAGATACGCCCCGGTGAAATCAAACAGTATATGGTAAAGGAAGAGTGGTATTTTGACAAACAGTCATCATCGCTAAATGTGCGGATTATCGGTATATGCCCCATACGTGAGTTTCTGCGTGAAAATGACGATCCTACTCAGGTGCAGCGTCAAAAAGTATTCTGGATATACTATCCCGAAGCCCGAAGCCTCCTTGCCACCAATCAGGTCCTTAATCAGTACAATCAGGCACAGTCAATGTCGTTTGACGACCTGTTTATAAAAAGATATTTTAACAGCTATATCGTTAAAGAATCAAACGTATTTAACAACCGCGACATAAGTGCATATCTGGCCGGAAAAGATGCAATGCTTGAATCAAAACGTATTGAGAAGGAAATTTTTGATTTTGAACAGGACCTTTGGGAATATTAATAATACAAATAAAAACTTTCGGTTATTTGACAGTTAAAATTTAATATCTCCATTTTTTGATGATTGCCCGATTTCGTACAAAAATCAAAAAATAACACTATTTGAGAATGAGAAAAACAACAATCTATATAATTATTGCAGCCGGATTGTTTTTCCATTCCTGTAAAAACGAAATAGTTCAGTTCCTTCCGGGCGGTGAAAGAAAATCGGGCAGCTGGTTTGAACCCATCCCTTACGGAATGGCATATATACCTCGCGGCTCATATGTTATCGGGCCATCTGACGATGAATCAAAAGCTTTCAGCGAAAAATCAAAAAGAGTTACGGTAGAATCATTCTGGATGGATGACACCGAAATAACAAATAATGAATACCGGCAGTTTGTTTACTGGGTACGCGACTCAATAGCCCGCACATTGTTAGGGCAAACTTATCCTGAATATATAATTTCTGAAACAAAACAGGGCGTTCCGCTGGATATGCCTTTAATCAACTGGGATATAAAAATTAACTGGCGCAGTTCAGACCAGCGTGAAGCAATGACCGAGCTGTTTATACCGGAAGAAGAGAGGTTCGCATTTAACCGCGAAACTGATTCACGTAAATTAATTTACGACTATGCGTGGATAGACTACCGTCAGGCTGCAAGAAAAATAAACAGCTACGATACAGAACAGAAGCGTTACAACGGTTCTGTAACAAACATACGGGGCGAAACCGTACCCGTTTCAAACAGAAGTGATTTTCTGATGCGCGAGATGGTGCCTGTTTATCCTGACACACTGTGCTGGATAAGGGATTTTACAAACAGCTATAATGAACCGTTTACCCTGAAATATTTTTCACATGTTGCATTCGACGACTATCCGGTTGTTGGCGTAACCTGGAAGCAGGCCCGTGCATTTTGTCACTGGCGCACCAAAATTCAGTCTGATTTTTCAGGACGGCTAAATGAAGCTCCTGCTCATGACTATCGCCTCCCGACCGAAACAGAATGGGAACTTGCAGCACGCGGCGGACTCAACGATGCGGTTTATCCGTGGGGAAGTTACTACACCCGAAGCGAAAGAGGGTGCTTTGTTGCAAATTTCAAACCTCTGCGCGGCAACTATGTATCAGACAGTCCTTCCACAACTGTTGCAATGAAAACCGGCCAGTTCGATCCCAACAACTACGGATTGTACGACATGGCGGGAAATGTGGCGGAATGGACCAGCAGTGCATATTATGAAGCAGCCTATGATGTGGTAAGTGATTTTAACCCCGAACTGGAATATGATGCCAGGCCTGATGACCCGCCGGTGATGAAGCGCAAGGTTATCAGGGGCGGTTCATGGAAGGATGTTGCCTATTTTATACGAACATCAACACGAACATTCGAATATCAGGACACCGCAAAATCTTATGTCGGATTTCGTTGTGTAAGAACCTCTTTCAAAGACGAACTGCGTAACAGATAAAACCTGTTATGCCATTTTCTTCAAATCAGGATTTTGATAATTTTTTCAAAACAAATTCCTGAATCCGCAAAATCAGAACATAAAGCTGAGCCCCGAAAATATTGTGATACCGGGCATGGTGTAATAACGGTTTATCTGATATTTTTCATTTAGCAAATTCTCACCGCTTACGTACAACTTCAGATGCCTGCCTAAATCATAAACCGCCTTGGCCTTTACAACCGAATAATTTTCACTTGAAACCACCTGCGGTGACGGGTCACTGTCCAGATTCCCGATATGCTGGATGCTTCCGGTAAGCAAAAGTTTTTTCCACCTGTAATTTGCACTGAAATAGAGATGATGTTCGGGAGTGGCATAAACAGGATTTTCCATATTAATATAACTGTAGGTGCTCTCCAGCCTCAGATTGTCAACAGGCTGAAAATTGACAAGCAGTTCAATTCCCTTGTTGTTAATTTCACCGGCATTTCTCAATCCTTCCATCGGAACGGTAATTATCTGATTATCGCCCTTAACATAAAAAACCGTCACTTCAGCATTCAGCCTGTTGCTTAAAGCCGAACCCGAAATACCGGTTTCATAGCTCACCACAGTTTCCGGGCTCAGTTCGGGATTTGGCCCCCACATAAACAGTTCGCGGATTGTGGGACTGCGGAAACCTTTGGAAACATTTCCTTTCCAGGCTGCCGACTGAGACAGCTTCAAGGCAAACCCGGCAGATGGAATAAAGTGACTTCCGTAAACAGAATGGCTCTGATAACGCAATCCGCCGCTAACGGTTAAATTCTCAAAAAGCGATTGCTGTATAAATCCGTATAAGCCGGTTTCACTCACGGCAGTATCGGCTACGACCATTCCTTGTCCATTCATGGCAAGCACATTTTCAGCCATTCCGCCGTAATTCATATAATCCACCCCAACGGTAACACTGTTTCCTTTAAACAGCTTCAGCGATTCATAAAGATTCACACCCCAATTATGATCCAATGA
Source organism: uncultured Mariniphaga sp. (assembly GCA_964643695.1). Lineage (GTDB taxonomy): Bacteria > Bacteroidota > Bacteroidia > Bacteroidales > Prolixibacteraceae > Mariniphaga. Next base: position 14,470 of record CAZXTX010000027.1, read on the forward strand.
ATGGAATCCGTCGGTTATGTCATGTTCCCCGAAATTATAAAAAAGCTTTAGTGCACCCGATGTCTTTTCAAATTCATTCTGAAGGGTTAAAGCCCAGTATCCGCGCATAATATCAATTCTCTCACCCGGTTTTGCATTCAGCGTGTCAGGGCCTGGATCGGAAGCTTTAAATGCAGCAATGCTCAAATCGGTGCTCGCATTGAAATTTTCACTGAAACTGTAGCCTGCTTTGGCGTATCCGTTATTTATTTTGAAATCGGAATTACTGCGGTGCCCGTCGGTATTATCGTGATTGGCAGAAACAAAAGCACTAAACCTGTTCTTTTTGTAGCCGGCTGAGCCCATATATTTCTGAGTGTTAAACGAACCGTACGATATCCTTGCATTTCCGTTAAAACCTTCTGTAGTCTGTTTTTTGGTTATTATGTTGACCACACCTCCCATTGCATTTGAACCGTACAGAATTGAAGCCGGCCCGCGAATCACCTCCACCCGCTCGGCATCGGATGCAACATAAGAATCCGGCAGCGGATGCCCCATTATTCCCATAAACTGCGGATGCCCGTCGATGAGCATTAACACACCGGTAGTGGGAAAACCGCCAATTCCGCGAATGGAAATCTGCCCTGCCGAACCGCCTGCCACTCCAAAACCGGTTATACCCTTTTCGGTTACAAACAGTCCGGGCACTTTGCCATTCAGTACCGGCAGCAAAGCCGATTCGCCGGTTTCTTCAATCTGCGCACGGTTTATTACCGACACAGCCATCGGCACATTATTTCTGTTTACGCTCACCGGCGTACCGGTAACCACCACTTCCTCAATTCTGACCGTGTCAGTTACCGAATATTTGTTTTGGGCAGCAATTTTCGGGAAACTGCAAAAATTAAACAGGCAAATCATAATTACCGCAATCCGGAATGTTGTTTTTAATTTCATTGTTTTTCGTGTTACTTTTTTGTAAAATCGTGTTACTATAAGGTCAAAAAAAATTATTCGGCTTTACTCATTATCAGCTTTCCATGCTGAATTCCTTTAATACTGATAAGCTTATCGGATATTTCAGTCAGCTTTCTTGAAGGGCCTTTAACTGCAATTATCTCCATATAATTCAACTGATTCAGGAAAAATCCCTGAGACGAGAGAATTTCGTCACGGTAACCGGCTTGTATTTCAGATGATTTTTTAAGAATATCCGTCTGTTCGTTACTGAAAACCAAGATTACGGCACCTGCCACAATATTGTCGCATTTCCATTTCTGCTCAACCAGATTCTTTTCAATAAGATGCCGGATAGCCCTCGATCTGCTGGCAAAACGGTTTTCCTCAACATACTCGTCAAGTGCTGAAAGAAGCTCCTCGTCGAGCGAAACTCCAAAACGGGTAACGGCCATTGTGTTAC
>CAZXTX010000028.1:0-4722 GCA_964643695.1 uncultured Mariniphaga sp.
TTGTGCATTCTGAATTTGTGCAGTGCCCGGGATTCACCGTAAAATGTCAACTGTTCTGCTTTTGAATAAATCCATTCCCAGTCATAACCTCCGGCACACCACTCTTTATCCAAATCAAGGATAGATATCTCTTTTCTTACAGTAGCAGTTACATACGGAAAGTTTAGCCCGTATTTAATTCCGAATTCGTTTATCTTATCACCTGTTTTCATATATCCATAAGGAAAAATATCGTGATGTTTTAAGTTTTTATCAGAAGAAAAAAGTTGATAATTTGTAAAATAAACATCAATATCAGGATGCCGGCTTACCGTTTCAAGAAAAGCCCTGGTATATTCGGGTAAGAGAAGATCATCATCATCTAATATTTTTACATATTTTGTTTCTGCCAGCTCGTAACACCTGTTGATATTCGGAAATAATCCAATGTTAGTTTCATTTTTGTAATAAGTTATTCCTTTTTCTTTGCAAACATCTTTAAAAAAGCTGTGAGATGAATTATTATCAACAACAATAACTTTACATTTTACTGTTTGATTCAGTGCACTTTCAAGTGCTTCAAGAAAATATTCCTTTCTCTCATAACAAGGTATTGCAATGGTTAACAAATCAGTATATTCCATATTTAAAAGATTTATTTAATTGAGGAATTTTCTTTTATAAGTTTTGCATTTATCAATTCACCTGCAGCTTTCACAATTATTCCAAAATCAATTTCCGATTTAACAGCAATATCCAGCAATGAGTGACTACCATCCGAAAAATTGAGAATCCACAGCAGGGCCATCTGGAAGCTTTTTTGATCCGTTTGGCCGCCAACCTGTTTATATAAGCCGCGTTTTCCAAGCTGAGGTTCTCCTTTAGGCTGAAGATTAATATATGTTTTGTTGTATTCAATTATTGTGATGAATTCCAGTATCAATTCCAATGACTCTTCCAGATTGGAGGAAGATATGAAATCAAGATTGTCTGCCGAAGTATGGTATTCGGGAAATTCTTCATGCGGGGTACGTGTCAGGCGGCCTGTCGGCAGGTTAAATCCGGGCGAGCAAAATTGTCTTTCATCGTATCCGTAGGGTGAAAAATCTAAAATTTTGCTCCCTTTTCTTTTGCTTAAAACATATTCTGCAATTTTATCAATCCCGGCATTTTCCTGTCTTGACTTTTTATACTGAAACTGAGTTGAATCCCCTAATAAAGTTAAAACCAGACCATATTTAATATTGTGCAGTTTGTCTTCATTCCGGCTCAGCCAGGCAATTGAGCCAATTGTGCCGGGAATGAATAAAAAACGGTATGAGTAATGCAGATTCATTGATTTCATCAATTCTGCCAGTTTTACTGCCAGTACAATTCCCGAAAGATTATCGTTGCAAAGTGAAGGGTGACAGATATGACAACTGAACAAAACTTCTTCTTCGGTTTTTCCGGGGATATAAACTTCGCCATATGTTAATGAGCCCGGCTCAAGAGTTGAGTCAATTTTCACTTCGTATTCCCCTTCAGGCAACCCTTCCATCTGGCTGTGCGGCATACAGAATCCCCACTGTCTTTTGTAGTAGGAAGTACGGTATGGAACCCAATCAGGATATTCAGGAATTGTATAAAGGTGATTTTTAAGTTTGGTAAGGCTTAAACGCTCATCAACCGGAATACTGTAATTTAGAACATGAAGATTTAGTTTATTAAAATCCACAATCTTTTCACCTTTTGAGTTCTTTATCCATGCACTTCTAATATTCCACTCATCAGGTATTTCCCAGTCTAAAACTTTTGTTCCTGTTGGAATTTCGGTAATATTTAACGGTATGAATTCATTCAGAATTGTCAGAGTTTCACGCACACCATTACCTGTTATACTTCTGCAAATCGGATATAGACGCTCTGCAAGCCCGTACATAAATTCACCGGCCTTTTTCAATTCTGCCTTTTCTATTTGGGAATACAATTCCATTTTTGATTTTTAAATTACGAGCTTTCTTACATAAAAAGCTTCTGCATATTTTGTGGCAGATTCCATTCCGCGTATTCTTGGTAATGCGTTGAAAGTATGCTCGTCGAACCAGTGCTTTGATTTTTGAGATTCAAAAGTTTCCAGAAGAATCTGATTTCTTTGTTTGATATATTTTTCATCAAGGGTAACATAAAAGTTAGGAATTCCCAGATCACCGTCATACTTTGGTATTTCATATTCTAAAATCAGATGACTTCTCCATGTATTCCAAGTTAAATCACTGATTAAGCGGTGGTCCTGATGCCTGTCGTTACGAAAATGAGTAAAAATCAAATCGGGCTCAACTTCTTTTTTTATATTCTCAAAATATTCTTTTATTTCGGCACCCTGAAAAGGAAAAAATCCATCGCGAAATGATTCAACAATTATCTTATTACTTTGAATTTCTTTTAAAAATTTTGCGGCACTTTTTTCAGCCTCTTTTTTTCGAATCTCATTCGATGAAAAAACAATCCATATAATTTGCCCTATTGAATATTCCTGAATTAGCTTTAGAATAGTGCCTCCTGCACCAATTTCGATATCATCGCAATGTGCACCAAGACAAAGAATATTTAAAGGTTTATTTTTACTTAGATGAATTACCATTTGTAGTGTACTTTTTTTTCTCTTTACGTGTAATTTTTGCTTTGTGGTTGTTTTTCTTTTTCCACACTTCCCACGGAGGATTTCCCTGCTCGTAAATATCGTCAATTGTTTTTTTGTCTTTAAAGGTATCCATGCTCATCCAGAATCCCTTGTGTTCATACGACACAAGACTTTTATCATCAATCAGGCGCTTAAAAGGCTGGTCAACAAGTTCATCTCCATACTCCATATAGTCAAAAATATTTTTTCTGAGAATAAAATAGCCTGCATTGATGAGAAGTGATGAAGACCCGATATGGCTGATTTTGTTTACAACACCATTTTCCTGCATATCAACAAAATGATAACTTTGATGCGATGGGGTTGTCATAAATGCCGCAGTTTTATCTTTTTGTCCCTCAAACCAGCTAATCATTGTAGGAAGATGCAAATCTGACAGACCATCACTGTAATTTGCAAGAAACATTTCTTCATTTTCCAAATATTTTCTTACCTGCATCAGGCGCATGCCAATATTGGCATTTAATCCCGTGTCAACAAATGTTATTCTCCAGTCATGAATATCTGAATTTTGAAGCTCAATATCTTTCCCGCCGTTTGTAAAAACAAAATCGTTTGAAATGGTTTCATCATAATTCAGAAAATAGTTTTTAATAACATCTGCTTTATATCCGAGGCACAGAATAAAATCTTTATGGCCGTAGTGCGCATAATATTTCATAATATTCCACAGGATTGGGCGATATCCCACATTTACCATTGGTTTGGGTATCTGGTCGGAATAATCTCTCAGGCGAATTCCCTGTCCGCCACAAAAAAGTACAACTTTCATTTTATATTTTTAAATTTATTTAATCAATAACTGTCAGTTCCGGTATCGGAATAACAAATTTTCCGCCCCATTCGCGCACATAATTGTGCTGGTTTATAATTTCCTCCTTTAAATTCCAGGGCAGGATAAACAGATAATCGGGCTTTGTTTTTTTAATCATTTCCGGATGCAGAATCGGAATTCGTGTTCCGGGTAAAAAATTACCCTGTTTGTGAGGACTCATGTCAACAGTATAGTCAATAAAATCGGTTCTTATGCCACAATAGTTCAGCAGCGTGTTTCCTTTACCGGGAGCACCGTATCCGGCAACAGTTTTTTTATTTCTTTTTGCCTCAATTAAAAACTCAAGAATTTTTCGTTTGGTTTCCTTAATTTTTTCTTCAAAAGTTGAATAATATTCAAGTGTTTCAAAACCAAGTTCCTTTTCTCTTTTAATAAGTTCGGTTACACTGTCGTTCATCGGTTTTGTTGCATCTTCGGTATGCTTTCCGAAAATTCGCAGCGACCCTCCGTGGGTAGTCAGCTCTTCCACATCAAAAAGGGTTATTCCGTGATGTGCAAAAATCCTGTGAACTGCTACAAACGACAAATATGAAAAGTGCTCATGATAAATAGTATCAAACTGGTTTCCTTCAATTAATCTTTGCAGATGGGGAAATTCCATGGTTATTACACCGTTTGGCTTTAGCATTTCCTTCATTCCTGCAACAAAATCGTTAATGTCAGGAACATGGGCAAGCACGTTATTTCCAAGCAGCAGGTCAGCTTTTCCATATTTTTGTGAAAGACTTAAAGCTGTATCTTTTCCAAAAAACCTGATTTCAGTTCTCACTCCTTTTTGTCGTGCTGCTTCGGCAGTATTGCCGGCAGGTTCAATTCCCAAAACCGGAATGTTCTTTTTAACAAACCATTGCAAAAGATATCCGTCGTTACTGGCAATTTCGGCAACCAGGCTATCTGAATTAAGGTTAAAACGGGTTGTCATCTGCTCTGTGTATTTACGGGCGTGTGCAAGCCAGCTTTCAGAATATGATGAAAAATAGGCATATTCATCTGCGAAAATTTCATCGGGAGTGGCAAACTCCTCAAGTTGCATAAGCCAGCAATTATCACATATATATGCATGAAGAGGATAGAATTTCTCCATGTCGTTAAAATTTTCCGGTTTTACATGTTTTTGACATAATGGAGACATGCCCAGGTCAATAACACTGTGTTCAAGCGGTTTTTTACAAAACCTGCAACTGCCGGACGGTTTGTTTTTATTCATGAATTAAGAGATATTAAA
>CAZXTX010000028.1:4822-8657 GCA_964643695.1 uncultured Mariniphaga sp.
ATTGCCGGGTTAAAATCGGGCTGATTCCTGTCTTTTTCTGACATAACAACAGGCTGTAAGGGCCATTGAATGTTGAACAGAGGGTCATCCCATCGGATTGTGGCTCCTGCTCCGGGCACATAAAATTCAGACATAAAATAGCTGATTTCTGTATTGTCTTTGAGAGTAATAAATCCATGTGCAAAATCTTCCGGAATATATAGCATTTTGTAGTTCTCCTGTGTAAGTTCAACGCCTGTCCATTGCCTGTATGTAGGTGAGTTTTTCCTTAAATCAATAATTACATCAAAAATACTTCCGCTTGTGCAGCGCACTAATTTGGCTTCCTGATAGGGTGCAATCTGGTAGTGCATTCCCCTAAGGGTCCCCTTTGTTTTATTGAAGGAAATATTTGCCTGGCGGATATTTATGTTTAGCTCGTGTGCCTTCATCTCGTTTTCACACCACGACCTTGCAAAAAAGCCGCGTTCATCATAAATTTTTTCAATTTCGATTATGAAAGCTTCCTTAAGTTTCGTTTCAGTGAAGATCATTTATCAGGTTTTTAGTTCCATTTAAGGTTTTTATCGAGAATATTTTTTTCAATCATTCCGCTTATTACATTCAGCCTTATCAATGACGACTTTCTATAATTTTCATCATTAAACCCCATTGAATGAAAGTTTTTCACCAAATCTGAAATTGTTTCTTTTAAATTGAAAACAGGCTGATGGTTTGGTGCAAGTTTTTTGAATAAATCAAAATTAACTTTATAAGAACGTTTATCGGGCGGAGCATCAGGGTTAACGGTAACTTTGCATCCTTCAACTGCTTCAGCAACCATGTCGGCCAGCTCTTTCACCTGATAGTTCCATTGGTTACTGCCGGTGTTAACAGCCAAAAAATTACCGCCGTTTCCGGTTTCTCTTGCAACTGCCCAGTCAATTGCACGTGCCATGTCCAAAACATTTATCAGCGGACGCCACGGAGTTCCGTCGCTTAAAATGTCAATCCGCTTTGAAGTTGCCGCACCTGCCACAAAATCATTCACTACAAGGTCAAGTCTCAAACGGTTGCTGAATCCGCAGGCAGTGGCAAAGCGAAGGCAGGTAACTGTAAAGTTGCTGTCAGCTAATTTTTCCAAATCCTGTTCGGCAGAGATTTTTGAACGAGCATAAGCAGTTAAAGGATTTAGCCTGTCGGTTTCCACCTTTGCATAATCATCGGCTTCGCCATAAACACTACAACTTGATGCAAACACAAAGGCTTTTACTCCTTTATCTTTGCCTGCTTCAGCCATTTTTACCGCAGATTTATAGTTTATATCCATGGTAACTTCTTCAAAACGGTTTCCCATGGGGTCGTTTGAGATGGCAGCCAGATATACAATGGCATCAACTCCGTTTAGTAAATCGGTATTGAAATTGCGTACATCTCCAAATACCTGAAAATCAAGCTTTGTTTCAGGCAAAGACGGAACATTGGTAAGGCAATGGGCAAAATAGCCGGTATCAAATCCTATAAGTTTTCCTTCAGGGTAACTTTGGCGAAGCCTGTTTACAACTCCGGGGCCTACATAACCCATATTTCCGGTAATAAGTATTTTCATGTGTGTATTTTTGAGTTAAAAATTTTCTTTATAAAGCAGGTAATATTCTTAATGAAAAGAATTAAAGTTTTTAATTGTATTTTCTCCAAACCGGTGCAACCGGGCGGCCTTTAAGGTATTTTTCAATTCCTTCTTCCATGGCCTTTTTATAAATAATCATGGCATCATACATCCTTTCAACAGTAGTTTGAATGTCGGCATCAGAATGTGAATAGGAAACAATTGTTGAAGGCATTAACAATCCGCGCTTCATGAGTTCCTGAATAAAAAGTGTTCTGAAAGGCTGTGACGGATTACCTTCCGTATCTCTGGTCGTGTAAACAGAGCAACAGTCGGGGCCAATAATTGAAACATTATCTTCAATTCCCAGTTCACGTGAGGCATTGTTTACACCTTCCTTTAGTTTTCTGCCCTGTTCCTTGAGGAAACCCGTTACATCATTGTTCCGATAATAATTCATTGTTGCAATTGCTGCCGCGAGTGCATGAGTTTCTGCGCCATGTGTTGTTGAATTGAGAAAAACCCTTTCTTTTTTATGGTGTAAACCGCCAAGTTCCATAAACTCCCTCTTTCCGGCAAGTGCAGCTATTGAAAAACCGTTTCCCATAGCTTTGCCAAAAGTTGAAAGGTCAGGGTCAACTCCGTAAATTTTTTGTGCACCTCCGTTATCCCACCTGAAACCGGTTATCATTTCATCAAGTATGAAAAGTGCTCCGTTTTTATGGCATATTTCCTTTGCTTTATTTAGGAAATCATTTTCAGGAGGGTTATATTTTTCGGGTTCAAGAATAATGCAAGCTATTTTACCTGAATATTCGGCAAACATTTTTTCGATGCTTTCCAAATCATTATAATTGAATTTTGCAGTCATTTTTTTGATTGCTTTCGGAATTCCGGCATTCATCGGCGTGGTACTTATAAACCAGTCGTCAACCGAAAAGAAAGGATGGTCTGCACAAATACCTGTCATGTCCCTACCGGTATAAGCCCTTGCCAGTTTAATTGCTCCGTTGGTGGAATCCGAGCCGTTTTTGCTAAATTTTACCATTTCGGCATTTTCAATCATCGAAAGAAATACTTCGGCACATTCCAGCTCTATTTTTGCCGGCCTGCCAAAATTTGTTCCTTTAAGCATTTGTTTATATGCAGCACTTACAACAGGTTCAAAATTATGCCCTAATGTAACGCTTCGCAGGCCCATTGCATATTCAATATATTTATTTCCATCCACATCCCAGATGTGGCATCCTTTACCTTTTTCAATATAAACAGGCATAAACTCAGGAAACTGGTCGTCGCCTTTTGCATAGGTATGGCTGCCACCCGGTATCAGTGAATTAAATTTTTTCTGGAGAATCAGTGAATTTGTAAAGTCCATTGTATTGAATGGTAATTTTAAATGAATATTCAGTTCGAGAACTCGTAATAATACAGTTTGGAATGATTACCTGTTTTTAATTTGGTTACAGCTCTTTTTGCAATAGTTTCGCCAATTGCCAGCGAAGCAGTTGCTGCCGGTGAGGGTGAATTCAGCACATTAAGAGCAAATTTATTTTCTTCAATGAGAAAATCATCAATCAGTCCGCCGTCACGGCTGCATGCCTGGGCACGCACCCCTGCACCTCCCTTAATGAGGTCGCTTTTCTGAATTTCGGGGACAAGCTTCTGAAGAGCTTTTGCAAGTGCACTTTTATTAAAAGACCTGTAATATTCACCAATACCGGTTTTCCAGTATTTCATGGCAATTTTTCTAAATCCCGGCCAGGCTAACGATTCAAAAAATTCGTCAGCCTTAAATGAAGACATTTTATAACCTTCGCGTTTAAATGCCCACACTGCATTTGGCCCTGCTTCAACACCGCCGTTTATCATTCGGGTAAAATGTACGCCAAGAAACGGAAAATTGGGGTCGGGCACGGGATAAATCAAATTTTTAACCAAATACTTTTTCTCCTGACGCAATTCGTGGTATTCTCCCCTGAAAGGAATAATCCTGACATTTATATCTGAACCGGTAAATCCTGCAATTTTATCACTGTAAAGGCCGGCTGTATTAATTAAAAGTTTTGAAGTATAACTGCTTTTATCTGTTAAAACAACAACGTTGTTTTTTTCTTCGGTTATTCCGGTAACTTTTTGATTAAAGAAAATTTCACCACCATATCTGTCTGAAAAAATTTCAGCATATTTTTTACTAACTTCAGCATAATCAATTATTCCGGTGTATGGAACATGAATCGCTGCCAG